>PWVN01000248.1 GCA_003561835.1 Syntrophomonadaceae bacterium | reverse complement strand
GGTTTTTTAACGGAGGCCCTGATTCTCTTTGGCATCATATTTCTGCATGAAGGGGCCCATGCCCTGGTGGCCCGGGGCCTGGGCCTGAAGGTTATGGAGATTGAGCTCTATCCCTTTGGGGGGGTGGCCCGGCTGGAAGACGCCCTGGAGCTGGACCCCCAGGCGGAAAAGCATGTGGCGATGGCGGGCCCCCTGTTTAACTTCGTCCTGGCGGGGGCGGCCCTGGTCCTCTACATGAACCAGCTGTGGTCACCGGAGGGGCTCAATTTTTTTGTCAGGATGAACCTGGTACTGGGATTTTTCAATCTGCTGCCGGCCCTGCCCCTGGACGGGGGCCGTATCCTGAGGGCCAGCCTTGCCCCCAGTTTGGGCTTCCAGAAGGCCACCGCCCTGTCCCTGAAGCTGTCCCGGGGGTTGGCCCTGGCCCTGCTCCTGGCCGGGGTCCTCTTCCTGGCCCTGGATTACCGGGACATTAGCCTCATCCTGGCCGGGCTGTTCCTCCTCTACTCCGTCCACAGGGAGACCAGGACCTTTATGTACCAGTTTGTCCGCTACCTGGTGAGGAAGCGGGAGGACATGGAGGAGAGGGGCGCCCTCCCCGCCGCCTACATTGTGGCGGTGGAGGACGCTTCCCTGAAGGAAATCCTGCACCTCTTCAGCCCCCGGAAATATCACCTGGTCCTGGTCCTGGACCGGTACATGCGGGTCAGGGGAGAAGTCTCGGAAACAGAAATAATTGAAAAAGTTTTGCAAGAAGGCATTTACCTACGCATAAAAAAATTGTTAAAATAAAGGAGTAAGGTGGAATTGTCGATTTTCATGATTATGGCCCGAAGGATTACAGGGTATTATGCAATTTCTGGCTCTTTTCTGGTGACACTAGGGGTAAAGGGAGGGCAAAGATTTGCCGTCAATCGAAAAGGCCGTGGACAGGCTGTTGTCCCGTGTGACCAAGCCTCCCCGTTACCTGGGAAATGAATGGAACGCTGTAATCAAGGACCATGACGGTGTGGACGTCAAGGTGCTGCTGGCCTTTCCCGATGTCTACGAGGTGGGCATGTCCCACCTGGGCTTGAAAATCCTCTACCACATGGTCAACCAGCGGCAGGACATGCTGGCGGAGAGGGTTTACGCCCCCTGGACAGATATGGAGGAACTCCTGCGCCGGGAAGGGCTGCCCCTCTTCTCCCTGGAAAATAAGATGCCAGCGGCGGAATTTGATATCGTGGGGTTCACCCTCCAGTATGAGCTGAGCTACACCAATATCTTGAACATGCTGGACCTGGCGGGAATTCCCCTCCTGGCTGCCGAACGGGGGCCGGACGACCCCCTGATCATCGCCGGCGGCCCCGGGGCCTTCAACCCGGAACCCGTGGCCCCCTTCTTTGACCTGATCGTCCTGGGGGACGGGGAGGAAGCCCTGCTTCCCCTTCTGGAGGGCATAAAGGGCCGGCATCCGGAGCGTCGGGAGGCCTTCCTGGCCGAAGCCGTCACCCTGCCGGGCTGCTACGTGCCTTCCTTCTACCGGGACCGCTACGACGGCCGGGGCAAGTTTTTGGGGACAACCCCCCTGAGGCCGGAAGCCCCGGAGCGGATTGCCAAGAGCATCGTCAAGGACCTGGATGCCGCCCCCTACCCCGAAGCCTTCATCGTCCCCTACATGGATATCGTCCATGACCGGGTGATGCTGGAATTGTTCCGGGGCTGTACCCGGGGCTGCCGCTTCTGCCAGGCGGGGATGATTTACCGCCCCGTAAGGGAGCGGTCCGTCCGGCGCCTGCGGGACCTGGCGAAAAAGATCATCAGAAGCAGCGGGTACGAGGAGGTCTCTTTAACGTCCTTAAGCTCCAGCGATTACCCCCGCATCCTGGACCTGGTAAAGGACCTATCCCTGGACATGAAGGACCAGGGCGTGAACCTGTCCCTGCCTTCCCTGCGCCTGGACAGTTTTTCCCTGCAGCTGGCCCGGGAAGTGCAGCAGGTCCGGAAAAGCGGGCTCACCTTTGCTCCCGAGGCAGGAACCCAGCGCCTCCGGGATGTAATCAACAAAAATATAGGAGAGGAGGATATTTTACAGACCCTGGAAGAAGCGTTTCGCGAGGGATGGCATACCATCAAGCTTTACTTCATGCTGGGACTGCCCACGGAAGGGGAGGAGGACCTGCTGGGGATTGTGGATTTGTGCGAGAAAATTTTTCGGCGGGGCAGGCAGGTGGCGGGGAACAAATTTAAATTGAATGTGAATGCCTCCACCTTTGTGCCCAAGCCCCACACCCCCTTCCAGTGGTCCCGGCAGATCAGCCGGCATGAAATGAAGGAGCGCCAGCAGTTCCTGCGGGAGCGGCTGCGCAGCCGGGGGCTCAAGTATACCTGGCACGACCCGGAGAGCAGCTTTCTTGAAGGGGTTTTCTCCCGGGGGGATCGCCGCCTGGCCCCCGTTTTAATCCAGGCCCTCCGCCTGGGCTGCCGTTTCGACGGCTGGACAGAATTTTTCGATGGCGGGAAGTGGGAAGAAGCCTTCCGGGAAGCGGGGGTGGACCCCGGGGCGTACACCGGGGAGCTGGACTTTGAGGCCCCCCTGCCCTGGGACCACCTGCAAAGCGGTGTCAGCAAGAAATTTCTGCTAAAGGAGTACGAAAAAGCCCTCCGGGGGGAGACAAGCCCCGACTGCCGCCAGGGAAAATGCCTGGGCTGCGGCGTGGCCATCCCCGATTTGGCCGGGGAAGGGGGAGGGGACAGGCCATGCGGGTAAGACTTCAATACAGCAGGCAGGGCCCCAGCCGGTACCTTTCCCACCTGGACATGGTGCGGGTCTTCCTGCGGGCCCTGCGCCGGGGGGAGGTGCCCCTGGCCTACAGCCAGGGTTTCAATCCCCAGCCGCGGCTGGCCTTTGCCGCCCCCCAGCCGGTGGGTACCGCAGGTCTGGCCGAATACCTGGACCTCTTCCTGACGGAACCCGTGGAAATGGCGAAACTGCTTCGGGTGCTGAACCGGCAGATGCCCCCGGGGATTGAGGTCCTGAAAGCCCGGGAGGTGCCGGAGAGGGGGGATTCCCTCATGGCCCTGGTCAACACCTTTGAGTACCGGATCGAACTCCCGGGTACCGGCAGGGAGAAGGCGG
>PWVN01000085.1 GCA_003561835.1 Syntrophomonadaceae bacterium | reverse complement strand
TGGGGAATCCGATCAGACCTATGTGATTCGCCATTGCCCCTCGTCCCGCAGGCTATCCAGATAACCCTGGAGAATCAGAGCCGCTGCTATCGCATCTATGGCAGCCCTGGCCCTGAAGCTACGGTGTCCGGCTCCTCTCTTAGCCCCCGAGCGCAGCTTCTGCCCCTTGTTACCGGCTTCGGTCCTCAGCCTCTCGGCGACCTGAGTAGAGAGTCGCTCATCCCACAGCTTTATACCAAGCTGCCCGTGATCGCCTTGCCCGGATATGAGGTCGGCCCTCAATCGCAGCTTGTCGGCAAAGGCGGTTGCCTTAAAGGCCTGTCTGCCCATCTCCCCATCCATGTGTCGAGGCAGGCCGACCACTACGCACTCCACTTTGTGTTGCTCCACCAGACCGAGAACCGCCTCTATGAGGGCATCCTCGTCCTGACTCTCGAGCACGGTCAGGGGAGTCGCCAGAATCCCATCGGGATCACTCATAGCCACGCCGGTTCGCCTATCTCCAAGATCAAGCCCTAAGCTGCGCACTTCATCATTCCTCTATCGCATCCCCCCGTTCACCTCTCTCCTTGCCGCAATACACCTGGAGCATGTGCTCCGGTGTGTTCACCGTCCCCTTCCACTCAGGATGAGTGACCCTCTCTCAAGCCAGCAACGGCCGCTTATGTAACAGACCGGCCTATCAGGAAGACCGGGCCGCGACTATGCCCTTCACCAGCTTGAGAGCCTCATCTATCTTTGCCACCTCTCTGCCTCCGGCTTGAGCCATGGCGGCCTTTCCTCCACCACCGCCGCCTGTGGCTTTTGCCACCCGGTTGACGATATCGCCCGCGTCAAAACCCCTCGCCGTCAGGTCGGGCGTCACCATAGCCAGGAAGCTGGGCTTCCCGTTATGGATCATAGCCAGGACCACGATGGCGCTCTTCAGCCTATCCCGTAGCGTGTCGCCCATTTCCCTCAGCACTGGCATGGTCAGCGTCGGCACCCTGGCAGCCAGTACCGTGACCCCATCCACCTCCTCCGCCTGCCCGTATAGCTCATCCGCAACCTTGCGCGACACTTCCCGCTCCAGCGAAAGGGCCCTCTTGCGCTCAGCCTCCAGTTCCCTGATGAGTGCCTTCACCTTCGCGGGAGCCTCATCGAGTGAGCCCTCTACCTCGCCGGCTATGCTCTGCAGAGCGGCCAGACGCGATTCCACTAGCGCCTCAGCATTCCTCCCCGTCACCGCCTCGATGCGGTGCAGCCCCACACCTATGCTGCTCGCGCCCGTCAACAGGAACAGCCCGATCTCGCCTGTCGAACCGACATGAGTACCTCCACATAGTTCCTTGCTTATCGCGGGCTCGCCGATCTGGAGTACCCGGACGTCTTCACCGTACTTCTCCTCGAACAGGGCTATGGCGCCCTCCGATATGGCCTGGTTATAAGGGAGGCGTCTCGCTTCTACCATCAAATTCTGACGTATCAGTTCGTTAACCTGCTTCTGTATCTCCGTGAGTTCCTCCCTGGTGACGGCTCCCATGTGGGAGAAGTCGAATCTCAGCCGCTCGGCTTCCACAAGAGAGCCCTTCTGGTAGACGCGACTGCCCAGTGTGTTCCTGAGAGCCGCCTGGAGCAGATGGGTGGCCGTGTGGTTGCGGGCGATGTCAAGACGTCGTTCCTCGTCGACCCTGGCCTCGACTTCATCGCCAAGAGACAACGCACCCTCGCTCACCTCCCCTATGTGCACTGTAACATCTGAGGGAGTCCTGATAGTGTTAGTCACCGCGACTTTGCCGTGAGGCCCTGAGATTAGACCAGCATCACCCACCTGTCCTCCCATCTCACCATAGAAAGGTGTCCTGTCCAGCACGATATCAACTTCATCGCCTTGGGAGGCAGTGCTTCCAGGCCGCCCTCGCACTGTTAACTCAGAAAGCTTGCACTGAGCCACGGTTGTGTTATAGCCCACGAAGTGGGTTGGCTGATGCACAACCTCAATCATGGCAACATCCTTAAACCCTAACCTTTCACTAACTCCTAGCTGCAGTCTGCTCGCCCTCGCCCTCTCACGCTGCTTCTCCATCTCAGCCTCGAACCCCTCCCAGTCCACCGACAGGCCCCTGTCGCGCGCGATCTCCGCGGTCAGCTCGGGCGGGAATCCACACGTATCGTAGAGCCTGAACACTTCTTTGCCAGAAAGCTGCTTCTTGCCGTGTCTTAAGGCCCCGGCGACGATCTTCTCCGCCGGGCCGAGCCCGCTATCGAGGGTGGAGATGAAACGCTCCTCCTCGACCCTGATCACCTCTGCAATCAGGCCCCGATTTCCCTCCAGTTCCGGATACAGGTAACTCATGGCGCCGATGACGACCTCGGCCATCTGCCCGAGGAACGGGCCTTCCAATCCCAGCCTCCGGCCGAACAGCGAAGCGCGCCTGACAATCCGGCGCAGAATGTAGCCCCTGCCCTCGCTGGAAGGCATCACGCCGTCGGCGATCAAAAAGGCAATCCCGCGCGAGTGGTCGGCCACGATTCTGATCGCCCGGTCGGTATCCCTGTCACGTCCGTACTCCCTACCGGACAGGCGGCAGATGCCATCTAGCAGAGGAGCGAACAGGTCTGTATCGTAAGCCGTGGGCTTACCCTCAATAGCCGTCAGGGTCCTCTCCAGTCCCATTCCCGTATCAATGTGCTTCTCGGGCAGAGGGGTGCGCCGCCCGTTCGGATCCTGATTGTACTGGGTGAAGACAAGGTTCCATATCTCGCAGAATCGACCGCAATCGCAGTTGGGTTTGCATTCAGATGTGCCGCAGCCCAGTTCTTCACCAAGGTCATAATGAATCTCGCTGCACGGCCCGCAGGGGCCGGAATCGCCGACGGGTCCCCAGAAGTTGTCCTCTTCACCGAAGCGCAGTATCTTCTCCGCCGGGATGCCGATCTCGCGCCAGATCCCGAAGGCTTCCTCATCATCGAGATATATGGTTATCCACAGCCGCTCCCTGGACAGCTTCAGATGCTCGGTGACAAACTCCCAGGCCCAGGATATGGTCTCTTTCTTGAAGTAGTCGGCGACGCTGAAGTTGCCCAGCATCTCAAAGAAGGTGAAGTGCTTGCTGTCACCGACCAGGTCTATGTCCGTGGTGCGA
>PWVN01000124.1 GCA_003561835.1 Syntrophomonadaceae bacterium | reverse complement strand
TCCCTTCTTGAAATTATTTATTTCTTGCCCTTTCTCCACGAAAACATGAAAAGGCCGGGTTCATCGAACTCCATGGTGCAACGGGATATCAAGCAGAAAAGACGACCCTGCAGCCTAATTGCGATACATCCGTTCGCCCGGTACACCGGTTTTGGTGAAGGTGTAGACGGGATCAATATCGTAGTAGTATGCGTCGGGCCGGTGTTCGCTGATCCCTCTAACCCCCTGCTCCTTCGCTGCCGTTTCGATATCTGGCACATCGTAGGTCACCGTCAGGTTTAGAGTGCACTCGCCGATGTCCCCCCAGTAGTATTCCTTCCAGACAGGCTTGTCGGTATTGGACGGCGTCAGGTACACCCGGATGGTGGTGTAGCCGTGGTGGGGCAGGGAAGGCACCGGCAAAGAGACGTACTTGAAAATTTTGAAGTGAGGCTTGTCTTTCGGATAATAGGACAGGGTCAAGGTACCGGTGGGGCTGGGCTCCTCGTGGGGGTTGAAAATGGCGATATCCACCCAGGCCGGCCGGTACATGGCCTCGGTGGCCGGCTTCAGGTAGCCCACCTTCAGGGGATTGACATTCTTCATGCCGGCCATGCTCTGCAGCTGGCTTCTGACCTCATCGTTGATGTCCTTGCGGACGTCATCGGGCACCTGGTCCACGGGCACATCCAGGAGTTGGGCTGCTTCCCCCAGGGCCACCCGGGTACAGTAATCCAGGCCTGCATCGGCCAGCGCCTCAAAATTCGGCAGGCTGGGCGGCAGTCCCACGGAGGCCAGCCCGTAATCGATGAGGGCGGTGACGGCCGTGCGGATGTATCCCTGAACGCTGGGGCCCAGGAAGGCGAAGCGGTCGGCGATCACATTGGCCACGGTATATTTGAGGCCGTTGTAATGCTTTTGAATGCCGGCATAGATCTGGGTCAGCAGGTCGAAGAATTCCCCCCAGAAGGCATCCCAGCTGCTCAGGTTGATGGTCAGGTGGAACCAGGCCTTTGGCGGCAGCATGCGGTCCAGGGTTGCCTGGTACTCGGCTCGGGTTGTGTTGGGGTACAGGGACATATGGGTGGGGTAGGGAAAGAGGAAATCCCCGGTCTGGTTGTTTTTGATAAAAAAGCTCATTTCTTCCGCCTGAATGGGGCGGGTGACCTCGAAATACTCCTGGTAGTCCTTGAGGGGCCACCGGGCAGGGTAATAGTCCCTGAACTGGGTTTTGGGGACATAGGATTTTACTTCGACTTCTTCCGGCGGCAGGTTGTCCAGGTCCAGCCGGCTCAGGAGAAAGACCTGCTGGTCGCCGGTGTAATAGATGGAGTCCGTCTTTGTGGTGATGGGGAAAACCGTGCCCGGCACATCGCCAGGCACATAGCAGACAGCCCGGATATAATAGCGGATGGTGTTTGGGCCCAGCTGGAAGAGGGGCGGGGCAAACTCGCTGAAGGATACAGGGTACCATCTGGTTGCCACCGAACTAGACAGGCCCGTTACCCGGGAACGGTAAACCAAGCCGCTGGGGTTCTGGTAGTCGTAGAGGTTTTTGGCATGAAAAGGCACCGTGGAGATCTGCAGGTCGATTTCCACGGAATCCCCGGGTATCTTGGTCAATTCGAACTTCCAGTCCCTGTTGCCGCCGGCATACAGGAATTTGCCCTTCTCCGGGATCGGTTCGTACCAGCCCGGCCCAAACCCGGCTTCCGTTCTGATTGTCAGTTCCGGCCGGGGCAGATCTGGCCGAAAGAGGAGGTGATCGATGGCAGTCAGGTCCAGACCGGGCGCACCGTAAAGGACCTGGAATCCGGACCTGGTGATACCGATCACCCGGTCCTTCTCATCCAGAAGGACAACCCTGACATACAAATCCCGCTGGGTCTGCTTCGAGAGCACAACCCCGGGGACCAGTTCAAAGGATATACCCTTGTTCACCGCCGGTTCCGCCTCTCCCGTGCCAGGTATCCTCTCCAGGATGGACGCGAAATCAATCTTGAATTCCTTCACATCGCCGGCCAGGGGGGCCGAGGCCAGCAGTCCCGGAGCCTCGAACAGGAGAGCATCAGGGCCGCAGGGGAAGGGAATGCGAGACATTTGCCAGACCATACGGGCTACATTGGGTAAATCGTGTTCAACAGCAAACCAGCGGGAGGCATCGCCGCCGGCAAAGATAAAAGCGCTGTCATCCTCGATGAATACAGGGGGCGGCGGCGGGAGGGCGGGTTCAGCCTCCTCCGGCGGGGGGGACGGCGTCTCCGGGGGTGGCGGTGGCGACGGTGGGGGTGGGGGTGGAACAACTTTGAATATGGGAGAATGGTTGTATCCCAAAAGAGAGGTTCCCACCCAGGCATTGACGCGAAAAACGCAGCTGTCGGATGTGACATCGGGCACTTTTAGTTTAAAGGACGAAGTGTTCTCAATGCCCAGGGCGATATCCTGATAGGTTGCACCCCCGTCGGCGCTGAAGAGGATATCCACCGTCAGCTCCCGGCCGGAATCGATGGTCCACTCGAGGGTGAAGTTCGAACCTGCTTCAAGGCTGCTTCCGGCCTCCGGGTTGAGAACCTGTACCAGGGGAGAAGGCGGGTTTATGGGTATCGGGTAAATGGGTTTGATGGGTGTGATTTGAGTGGTGACCAGGCTGAGTCGGCCTGGCAGGATGGAAGCGGCAAAAGGGATGGGCTGGACTGAAAAACCCCCCTGGCTGGTTTGGCTGGCCTGGGGTTCCTCTTCTTCTATCAGGGGTTTGCCCGGCCCATCGGCGATGTAGAGCCTGGCCGCCAGGGAGCAGTCTGACGGGGGTATGTCTTCCTCCGCATAATCCCGGGGGTCAAACTGTTCCAAACTTACCAGGTCTGCACTGTAGTCCAGGTCCCGTTCCGTCAGGCCCGGGCTCTCCCCGGGATCTGCGCTGCCGTCCCGGTCAGGTTCTTCCAGTCCCGGGTTCCCCCCGGGACCGGTTTGGCACCGGGTAACGACAAAAAAGACAGTAAGAATGATGAGGACCAGCATAATAACCAGTAACACCGGCTTATTAAAATTTTTTTTGTCCCCAGCCATATTCATCCACCATCCTTTTGATTTGGGCAAAAGAGAATCCTGCCTTAGAGACTACAGTCCCGAATATGACAAAACCGGCCACC
>PWVN01000021.1 GCA_003561835.1 Syntrophomonadaceae bacterium | reverse complement strand
AGATGCCCCCATTTCTTCGACGGTTACATCATAGGACTTGCCGTTGACGGTTACTCGATAGGTTTTCATCTTCTTTTCTCCCTTCTCTTCAAACTGACGCTGTTCTTGACATCCATATTCCGGGTCCGGCCGTAGTGAACCCAGGAGTTGGTTTTGCCTGCCGGGGTGATTCCCCGGATGGCCAGGCTGGCCCGGGGTTTCTGCAGGTAAAGGGACAGGGCTGCTGTAATTACGGCAATCAATTCGCCATCCCCTTCTTCCCCCGCTTCAACGGGGGTTTCCTGCCTGGGCGGTGCCAGCACCTTCATTTCCCGGGTTTTGGGCGGGGCTTCTCCGGTCCTGTTTTTTTTGGTAAAGAAACGCTCCATCAACACCAGGAGCACGTAGAGGACGGAAAGGGCTATGAAGACCCCGGCAAAGCCGATCAACATGACTTCGAAACCGAATCTCAAACTACCCAACTGCACTGCACCCTCCTTTGCTGCATCAATCTGTTTCTACTCCTCCCATCTCATGTCTTTAACATTATCTAATTCTGTATCCGCAGGCAAAATCCTTTAGGGTTTTATTTTTTTATCCGCTTTTCCAGGTCTCTGACCTGCTCCAGGGAAACTCCTGTCGACCCCATGGGGGTGGAGTTGTTGGCCGGCCCGTGAAAGTCGGAACCTCCGGTCAGGGCCAGGCCGTGGCGTTTTGCCAGCTCCCTGAACTCCCGGGTCTGCCTGGGGGTGTGCATGGGATAATAGGCTTCCAGGGCGTCCACCCCGCAGGAGATCATTTTTGCCGGCAGGCCCGGGTCCTTCAAAAGGCCGGGGTGGGCCAGGGATGTGACCCCGCCGGCCTTCCGGATGGCTTCCATGATCTCCTCCGGGGAGATGGGATAGCGCTCCACATACAGGGGGCCGCCCAGCTTCAAATATCTGGAGAAGGCTTCCGTCATGTCCCTCACATAGCCTTTTTTCACCAGGGCCCGACCCAGGTGGGCCCGTCCCGGGACCCCGTCAAATTCGACGTCCTCCGGCTGCAGGGAAAACCCCAGCTTTCTCGCCTTTGCCAGCATCCCTTCCAGCCGGTCGTAACGGCTCTGCCGCAGCAGGGACAGCAGGTCCGAAAGGCCCTCGTTTTGGTAGTCGATATAATAGCCCAGGATGTGGATTTCGTCCCCGCTGTAAACGCAGCTGATTTCCACCCCGGGGATGACCGTAATGCCGGCCTTCTTCCCGGCTGCCAGGGCCCTTTCGGTGCTGCCCACGGAATCATGGTCCGTTATGGCCACGGCCTGCAGCTTCAACCGGCGGGCTGCCGCCATCAGTTCTTCCGCTGTGCATTCGCCGTCGGAGGCGGTGGAATGCACGTGCAGGTCTGCCTCAACCATTGAAAACCCCCCTCCCCGGCTGCCGCAGAATCTCCCTCTAAGCATAAAAAAAAACACCCCGGAATGCAAGGGGTGACGGATAATTATTTTTCCCTATTCCCGCTAACGGGGTTCCACGATCAGCTTGATGGCGGTTCGCTCTTCCCCGTCGATCAAGATGTCTGTAAAGGCAGGAATGCAGATCAAATCTACCCCGCTGGGAGCGACAAACCCCCTGGCGATGGCTACCGCCTTGACGGCCTGGTTCAAGGCACCGGCACCGATGGCCTGCATTTCCGCGCAGCCCTGCTCCCTGAGTACTCCTGCTAAAGCCCCTGCAACCGAATTTGGATTCGACTTGGCTGAAACTTTCAATATGTCCATTGTTGAGTACCTCCTATTGGTGGGTATGAATTATATCGCTTGTTGATTATATTTCTAGAGATATAAAAAAATTCCTTCTTGCGAAAGGCTTAAATATGTAAATAGACAAAATATTTTTGCGACTTTTGCAAAAAATAAGAGGTTATTGGGGGGGATGCAGGTCGTAGAGTCTCTCGATGGAGAGGGCGCTTCCGGTGGCGGGGTCCACCCTGACCACCACGCCGTTGAGCTGGTAAGGCTCTTTGGTTTCCACCTCAAAACGGACGGGCATCTTGGTGCAAAACTTTTCCAAAACGATATCCTTCCTTACACCGATGACACCGTTTAGGGCCCCTGTCATCCCCGCATCGGTGATGTAGGCGGTCCCGCCCGGCAGTATCCGTTCATCGACGGTCTGCACATGGGTGTGGGTGCCCACCAGGGCCGAGACCCGGCCGTCAAGGAACCAGCCCATGGCGATTTTCTCCGAGGTGGTCTCGGCGTGAAAATCCACCAGGATCATTCTGGTCTTCCGGCTCACCTCCTCCAGGCAAGCCTCCACGGCGGCGAAGGGGCAGTCCAGGTTGGGCATGAAGACATTCCCCGCCAAATTGATGACCCCCAGGGGCCCGCCGGGGGTTTTGAAGACGCCAAAACCCCGGCCGGGAGTTTTCTGGGGGTAGTTGACAGGGCGCAGCAGGCGGGGTTCCCCGTCGATGAAATCCAGCACCTCCCGTTTGTCCCAGATGTGGTTGCCCGAGGTGACGATGTCGACGCCGTAGGAGCGGATTTCGTCATAAACCTTCCGGGTCATGCCGTTTCCCCCGGCGGCGTTCTCCCCGTTGGCGATGACCACCTGGATCTGGTAGTTGCTCTTGATTTTCTCCAGCATGTCCTGAAGGCAGGCCCTTCCCGGCCTGCCCACGATGTCTCCCAGGAACAAAAGATTCAAGGTAAGGTCCCCCCGTTTATGTAATCGTCCCTTCCACCGGTATAATATTGACCGGATACAGCCTTTTCATCCCTTTATTTATCGAAGACGTAAACTTTGCCCGAATCCCGGAAGACGATGAGGTTCTCCTTTTTCCAGTTCTGGATGCCGGTCCGGGAGAGATACTCCACTTCTCGTTCCGGTTCGTAATCCTCCCCCTCCAGGTAGCTCAGGGCGAATTCTTCGTAGTCGCTGACCACGTTTTCCCCCAATTCCACCGCCATGGTGGAAGCCAGCAGGTTGATATCCTGAAGATTCAGGCCCTCCCCTTCGAGGCAAACTTCGATAAAGGTGTACTTTCGGAATTTCCTCTTCTTGAAGGAAAGAGGGATATCCAACCCGTTAGCCAGCTCCGCATAAACTTCAAAATAGTCCTTGATTTTCTCTTTGAGGTCCAAAAATAGCTTCTCCTCCAGGGAACCCCGGT
>PWVN01000157.1 GCA_003561835.1 Syntrophomonadaceae bacterium | reverse complement strand
GGCCGGCCCCGCCGGAAGCGATGACGGGGATGGACACGGCCCGGGCCACCGCCGCCGTCAGGGCCAGGTCGTAGCCGTCCTTGCCCCCGTCCCGGTCCATGCTGGTCAGAAGAATCTCCCCCGCCCCCAGGCGGTCCGCCTCCCGGGCCCAGTCCACCGCCTTCAAGCCCGTGGGCCGGCGCCCCCCGTGAGTGTAGACCTGCCAGTCCTGCCAGTCCTCCTCCCAGCGGGCGTCGATGGCCACCACCATGCACTGGGAGCCGAAATCCGCCGCCCCCGCCTGGATCAGGGAGGGGTTCAAAACCGCCTGGGTATTCAGGGAGACCTTGTCGGCCCCGGCCTGGAGGATGTCCCGGATCTCTTCGATGGAGTTGATCCCGCCCCCCACGGTGAAGGGGATAAAGACCTGCTCCGCCGTGCGGCTGACCAGGTCCACCATGGTCCGCCGCTTTTCATGGGAGGCGGTGATGTCCAAAAAGACCAACTCGTCGGCCCCGGCCCCGTCATACAGGGCCGCCAGCTCTACCGGGTCCCCCGCATCCCGTAGGTTGACAAAGCGGGTTCCCTTAACCACCCGCCCTTCCTTCACATCCAAACAGGGTATAATGCGTTTGGCAACCATCTTCTTTTCCTCCCCATGTACAACCTTTATTTTGGGGGCAAGAGGGGACGGTTCTCCCTTGCTACCCTCAGGGGCAAGGAGTCAAGTTCCGGGGAAGGTTCTCAAAACTTGAATGGATTCGATTCCCCGGAACCGTCCCCTAAACTTGAATTTGCATATATTTCCAGGAAAGAGCGAACCGTCTCCTCTTGCCCCCCTTGCCTACTTCCCTGCTGCCGCCGCCAGGGCCTCTGCCAGGGTGAATCTCCCCGCATAGAGGGCCCGGCCCACGATGGCTCCCGATACCCCGAAGGGGGCCAGCTGCCGCAAATCTTTTAGATCCTGCAGGGAAGAAACGCCCCCGGAAGCGATGAGGGAAAGGCTTGTTCCCCGGGCCATCCTCTCCAGAGCCTCCAGGTTGGGGCCCTCCAGAGTGCCGTCCCGCAGGATATCGGTGTAGATGATTTCTTTGATCCCCAGCCCCTGCATGTGGCGGGCGAATTCCAGGGCGTCCCACCCCGAGGACTCCACCCACCCCTTCAGGGCCACCCGGCCCTCCCGGGCATCCACCGCCACCAGGACCCGCTCGGGGCCCAGTTCATCCAAAAATTCCGCCGCCAGGGGCGGGTCCTCCACCACGGCCGTCCCCAGTATGACCCGGGACACCCCCGCTTCCACCAGGCCCCAGGCCGCCTTCAGGGTGCGGATGCCTCCCCCCACCTGGACCTCCAGGTCCACGGTGGCAACGATGCTCTTGATGGACGGCAGGTTTTTGAAAGACCCGGAAAAGGCCCCCTCCAGATCCACCACATGGAGGCGCTTTACCCCCGCCGCGGCAAAATCTTCGGCCGCCGCCGCCGGGTCCAGGCCGAAGACTTCCTCCGCCTGGAGTTCCCCCCGGACCAGGCGCACCACCCGGCCTCCCCTCAGGTCAATGGCGGGAATGATTTCCATGCTCCATCACCAGCCTTCCAAAGTTTCCGATAATCTTCAGGCCTTCCCGGCTGCTTTTTTCCGGGTGAAACTGGAGGCCGTAAAAATTCTGCCGCCCTACCACGGCGGGGAACTCCCTGCCGTAGGAGGAGAGGGCCAGGATATCCTCCCTCTCCCGGGGCTTGGCATAATAGGAGTGGACGAAATAGAAATAGGCTTCCGCCCCCAGGCCCCGGAACAGGGGGTTGTCCCGGCATACCGAAAGCCGGTTCCAGCCGATCAAGGGGATCTTGAAATTCCCCCGAAAGCGCACCACCTTCCCGGGCAAAAGGCTCAAGCCCCTCGTGCCCGGGGCCTCCTCGCTGGCCTCAAAAAGGAGCTGCAGCCCCAGGCAGATCCCCAGAAAGGGGGTTCCCGCCAGGACCCGCTCCCGCAGCGGGGAAGTTAGCCCCCTTTCCTCGAGGTTGGCCATGGCCCTGCCGAAGGCCCCCACCCCCGGAAGGACCAGGCCCCCGGCTTCTTCCACATCCCGGGGCCGGCTGCAGACCCTCGCCTCGAACCCCTGTTGGGCAAAGGCATTCTGGACGCTTTTTAAATTGCCCATGCCGTAATCCACGATGACAATGGCCGCCACCTGACCCCCTCCTCTCTAAAGAAGCCCCTTGGTGGAGGGGACCTGCTGCCGCCTGGGGTCCAGGGAACAGGCATCCCCCAGGGAGCGGCCCAGCCCCTTGAAGAGGGCCTCCACCAGGTGGTGGTTATTCTCCCCCGCCAGGCGCCGCACATGCAGGTTGAAGCCCCCCCGGGTGCTGAAAGCCCGCAGGAATTCCGGCACCAGCTCCAGGTCAAAGGTGCCGATGCGGCCCGCCGTCAGGGGAAAATCCAGCCCCAGGTAGGGGCGCCCCGACAGGTCCACCGCCGTCAGCACCAGGGCATCGTCCATGGGCAGCAGGCAGGAGCCGTAGCGGGCAATGCCGGCCTTGTCCCCCAGAGCCTCCCTGAAGGCCTCCCCCAAACAAAGCCCCACATCCTCCACCGTGTGATGGCCGTCCACCTCCAGGTCCCCCCGGGCCCGGACCCGCAGGTCAAAGAGACCGTGGTGGGCAAAGAGGGTCAGCATGTGCTCCAAAAAGGGGAGCCCTGTGTCCAGGTCCGCCTTCCCGGAACCCTGAAGGGTCAGGGATACTTCGATATCCGTCTCCCCCGTCTTGCGGCGGATGTCCGCTTTTCTATCTGTCATGGCCTTTCCCCTCCCTGATGCGCAGGGCCCGGGCGTGGGCGGCAAAGCCCTCCGCCTCGGCCAGGCGCACGGTATTTTCCCCGGCCCGGGCCAGGGATTCGGGCTGAAATGAAAGCAGGCTGGAGCGCGTGAAGAAATCCTCCACCCCCAGGGGCGAAGAGAAACGGGCCGCCCCCCCCGTGGGCAGGACGTGGTTGGTCCCGGCCCAGTAATCCCCCACCGCGGCGGGGGTGTATTCCCCCAAACAGATGGCCCCGGCTTTCTTGATCTTGGGGAGCCACCGCCAGGGGTCCTCCAGGAAGACCTGCAGGTGCTCCGGGGCCACCTGGTTGGCCGCGGCAAAGGCCTCCTCCTCATTTACCACCAGGATCGCCCGGCCCCCGGCCAGGGCTTTCCGGGCCGCAGCGCCCCGGGGCAGGTCCCGAAGCTGCTCTTTTAGGGCGGCAAAGACGGCCTCCACCTTCTCCCGGCTGAAGGCCACCAGGTAGCAGGCGGAGGTGGGGCCGTGCTCCCCCTGGGCCAGGATATCGGCAGCTACGAAGGCGGGGTTGGCCCCCGGCCCGGCGATGATCAGGACCTCGCTGGGGCCCGCCAGCATATCGATACCCACCCGACCGTAGACCAGTTTCTTTGCCAGGGTCACGTAGAGGTTGCCGGGGCCGCAAATCTTCTCCACCGGGGGGATGGTTTCGGTGCCGTAGGCCAGGGCCGCTACGGCCTGGGCCCCTCCCACCCGGAAAACCTTTGTCACCCCCGTCAGGGACGCTGCCGCCAGGACCACCGCCGGGACCTGCCCGTCGGGGCCCGGGGGGGTGCACAGGTAGATCTCTTTTACCCCTGCCGTTCGGGCGGGCACGGCCGTCATGAGGACGCTGGAGGGGTAGGCGGCGCCCCCCCCGGGGACGTAGAGGCCCACCCGGTCCAGGGGGGTGTTCTTTTGACCCAGGACCTCCCCGAAGGGCCCGGTAAAGGTCCAGTCCGCCGGCAGGCCCCGGCGGCAGTAAGCGGTGATCCGCTCCGACGCCTCCCTTAAAGCCCCCCCAAGTTCCGGCCCCACCCGGGCCGCTCCCTGCTCCAGTTCCCCTTCGGGGACCTCCAGGGAGGGGACCTCCACCCCGTCAAAGCGCAGGGTAAGCTCCCGCAAAGCCTCGTCTCCATCCTGTCGGACCCGGGCGATGATGTCCCGTACCCCCGCCTCTTCCCGGGGCATATCCCCCCAGGCCTTTGGCCGGTAGGTTTTCATGAATTCCTCGTACCCCGTCACCTTAAGCATGGGAACCGTTGACCACCCTTCCCAGAGAATTGACGAACTCCCGGATCCTGTGGGACTTCATCTGGTAGCTGCCCTGGTTGGCCACCAGCCGGGTGGTGATGGGGGCGATCTCCTCCACCTCCACCAGGTTGTTTTCCTTGAGGGTCTTGCCCGTGGACACCAGGTCCACCACCGCCTCCGCCAGGTTCAAGAGGGGGGCCAGCTCCACGGAGCCGTGGAGCTTGATGACCTCCACCTGTCGCCCCTGTTCCTGGAAGTATTTCTCCGTGATCAGGGGGTACTTGGTGGCCACGAAATGGATGGGGAGCTCCAGGCGGTCCCGGTGGCGGGCCACCACCATGCGGCAGTACCCCAGCCGCAAATCCAAAAGCTCGTAGAGGACCCCCGCCGTCTGCTCCAGCAGGACGTCCTTCCCCACCACCCCCAGGTCCGCCACGCCGTACTCCACGTAGGTGGGGATATCCTGGGGCTTGGCCATGATGTAGTTGATACCGCCGGCCCGGTCCTTCAGGACCAGCCTGCGGTCGCTGCTCTTTAGGACCACCCCGGTGTCAAAGCCCGCCCGGGCCAGCAGGTCCAGGGTGGGGTTTAGGATCCGCCCCTTTGACAGGGCCACTGTCAATTCCGTCACTTAGACATCCTCCTCGCGGGCGGCAGTGGTTTCCCCCTGCCTCTCCAGGTACGTAAGGTGCCGGCATTTTCGTTCCGCGGCGAAGCGGCGGCTCTCCCCAAGGCTCAAGGGTTCAAGGGCCATCTCCACCGGGCCTCTCCCCGCCTCCCGGAGGCGGGCCGCCGCCCGGCAGGCTTCCCCCTGAAGCCCGGGGGCAAAGGCCACCAGGGTGCTGCCGGGGGAGGGGGCATCTGCGGGAAACCCCTGCCGGCTCAGCAAAAGCAGAACATTGTCCATGTTCACGGCGAAACCCACCGCCGGCAGGTCCCGGCCGAAACAGCCCAGGAGTTGGTCATAGCGCCCGCCCCCGCAGATGGGTGAACCCAGGTTGCCGGTATAGCCGTCAAAGACAATGCCCGTGTAGTAGTCCAGGCCCCGGACCAGCCCCAGGTCCACCAAAACGTCGCCGGCGACGCCGTGGGAATCCAGGATGGTGAAAAGCTCCGCCATGTCCCCCACATCCCTGTGCTGGACCCAGGCTGCCGCCTCCGCCAGGACTTCCCGCCCCCCCTTGAGGCGGGACAGGCCCAGAAGGTCCTCCTTGGCCTGCCGGCCCAGGGACAGGCCTTCCACGTAAGCCTCCAGGCCCACCAGGTCTTTCCCGCTCAGATGGGCCTTGACCCGTTCCCCCTCCTCCGCCGACACCCCTGTCCGCGCCAGGTAGCTGTTGACAAAGCCCAGGTTGCCCAGGAAAATTTTGGCGTCCCCCATACCCAGGGCTTTCAGGGAGGCCACCGCCAGGGCCAAAAGCTCTGCATCGGCCAGGGGGCCCCGGCTGCCCAGGAGTTCAACCCCCGACTGGTGGAATTCCCGCTGGCGCCCCGCCTTGCTGGGCAGGTAGCGGAAGATGCTCCCCTGGTAGAAAAGCCTAAGGGGCAGGGGCTCTTCCTGCAGGTGGGTGGAAACCACCCGGGCCAGGGGCAGGGTCAAATCGGGCCTTAAGACCAGGGTCCTGCCCCGGTCATCGGAGAAGCGGTAGAGCTTTTCCTCGTAATCCGTCTTCATCCCGGCAGTGAAGATGCTGCTGTATTCCACCGTGGAGGGCACCACCTCCCGGTAGCCCCAGGCGGCGAAGAGCCGGCTTAAGACCAGCTCAGAGCGGCGCTTCAGGGCCGCCTCCCGGGGCAGCAGGTCCTTGAAGCCCTCGGGTTTTCGCAGGTACTGCAATTTCTTTTCCATTTTCCGCAACCCCCGTCTTCTCTTCCCGTGGTCTTTAGTGCTTTAATGCGGTAAAGCACTAAAGTACATATTGCTATCTTAGCACGGTTTCCTCCGGGCGTCAACAGTATTTTTGCCCCTAATTGCCCCTATATTGCCCTATATTTTCCCGATGACGGAAGCATACAACCTCTCGTACTCCGGGATGATCTTGCCGCTGTCGAAGCGCTCCACCGCCCCTTCCCGGGCCGCCAGGGAAAAGCGGCGGTACCGCTCCCCCTCCTGCAGCAGGGCCAGGCACCCGGCGGCCATGCCCGCCACATCCCCCACGGGGTAAAGGTACCCGGAAACTCCCTCCTCCACCACCTCGGGGACCCCCCCCACCCGGGAAGCCACCACCGGCAGGCCGCAGGCCATGGCCTCCAGGGCCGCCAGGCCGAAACTCTCCTTCTCCGAGGGGAGGAGAAAGAGGTCCGCTTCCCTGAGGAGGGGCAGGACATCGTCCTGGTTCCCCAGAAAGCTGACCTTCTCCTTCAGGCCCAGTTCCCGGACCAGCTGGGCGGCGCCGAAATGCTCGATGCCGTCCCCCACCATGACCAGGCGGGCCGGCACCTCCGCCTGGACCCGGGCGAAGACCCGGATGACATCCTGAACCCTTTTGACGGGCCGGAAGTTGGAAATGTGCAAAAGGACCCTCTCCCTTTGGGCCTGCCGCCTTCCCTCCCCTGCGGCCCCTCCCGCCCCGGGTTTTGGGGTGTAGAGCTTCGTGTCCACAAAATTGTAAATGACCTCCACCCGGGTATCTATGGAAAAGATGCGGGACGTCTCCTCCGCCAGGCTGCGGGACACGGCGGTGACGGCGTCGCTCTCCTGGATGCTGAAGGTGGTGATTTCCCGAAAGGAGGGGTCGCTCCCCACCAGGGTGATGTCGGTGCCGTGGAGGGTAGTGATGATTTTCACCCGGTCCCGGCCCACCAGCTCCCGGGCCAGGTAGGCGCACAGGGAGTGGGGAATGGCGTAATGGGCGTGGATGATGTCCAGGCCTGCCTCCCGGATGACGGCAGCCACTTTGTTGACCAGGGCCAGGGTGTAGGGGGGGTACTTGAAGAGGGGATAGGGGGAAAGCTCCACCTCGTGATAGTAGATCCGGGGGTTGAACCCCCGCAGCCGGAAGGGCTGCTGGTAGTTGATAAAATGGACCTGGTGGCCCCGGCCCGCCAGGTACTTCCCCAGCTCCGTGGCCACCACGCCGCTGCCGCCGTGGGAGGGGTAGCAGAGGATACCCACCTTCATAAGCGGCTCCCCCCCAGCTGCAGCAGATCCGAGACGGGCACCTTCCGCTCCGGCACCAGCCCCTCGCCGTAGTGGGCGCCGATCAAGGCGCCGAAAAACTGGTCCCGGCCCCGGACGTGCCGGGCGAAGAGGGGGGAATTCACCAGGGTCTGGCGCTGCTCCTCGGCCCGCAGGGTAAACTGGCTCTTGTGGCAGGCTATGGCCCGCCACTTTTGCTCGGCATAGTCGCTGATATCCACAATCAGGGGAGGGTCCTCCGTTTTGGCCAGGAAATAGTAAAAGAGGTGCCGGGGGCGGTAGGGCTCCCCCTCGGCGGGGTACTTCCGGAGGCCGGCCAGGTGGCACGCTTCCCGGACCAGCTCCCCGGCATGGCCGTGGTCGGGGTGGCGGTCCCGGGGGAAGGGGCAGAGGACCACCCGGGGGCGGTAGCGGCGGACCGTCTCCGCCACCTTGGTCAAGGCCTCCTCGGTGGCCCGCAGATAGGCATCGGGCAGGCCCGTGGTCAACCGCACCCGGGCACCCAGGACCCGGGCCGCCTCCTTCCCTTCCGCCTCCCGCTCCTCCACCGTGCCGTTGGTGGCCATCTCTCCCCGGGTCAAATCCACAATCCCGCAGCTGTAGCCCCTGGCCCCGTGGAGGGCCAGGGTTCCGCCGATGCCGATCTCCACATCATCGGGATGGGCACCAAAGGCCAGTATATCCAGCATGCCATCATCATCTCCTGTCAAGTAAGTTTACTTTCGGGGTCAGGCCTTTTCGTAAACTTACTCCCAAATTTTTCAGTAAAATTTTGCAAATTGGAAGCAAAAGGATTTCCTGGTGTCCCACGCTACCACCGGTGGATGTGGTGGCCTCCCTCCAGGGGGAGGTTGTCCCGCAGGTGCTGCAAAAAGCCGGGCCCGTATTTGACCAGGTAGGGGAAGATGTTGTAGGTCCGCTCCTGCAGCCGGCCTCCCGGCAGACAGGCGTTCTCCAGGTAGGTGAAGTGGCGCACCGCCCGCCGGTGCTTTTCCTTTAGGGCCTGCTGCCCCCTCCCCCTCAGGTAGGCTGCCTCCTGCAAAACCCGCCCCAGGTTCTTTTCCGCCAGGGCCTCCAGGCCCCTGTCCACCCGGGAAAGCTCCTCCTTCAAGCCCCGGTATTCCTCCTTGATCTTCCCTTCCAGCCGGGCGAAAGCCTCCTCCAGGGTGTCCCAGCCCTGGCCCTGCAGGTATGCCTGGAGGGCTTCCCTGGGCCGGAAAATATCTTCCTCCGCCAGGCCGTAGCGCTCCAGGTAATCCGCCAGCCGGGGCTCCAGGAGAGTTACCGAGGTCCGGGGATAGAGGACGGGGGCCTTCAGGGAAAAGAGGGGGTACAGGGGCATGACCTGGGCAAAATAGGAGACCTCCCCCGGCCCGCCGATGTAGCTGAGGGTGGGCAGAAAAACCTCCTGCACCAGGGGGCGGGTCAGAACATTGGGGCCAAAACCCCCGGGGTTTTCCCGAATCTTTGCGGCCACTTCCCCGGGCGTCCCCAAATCCTCCCCCTGGCGGGTCCCGACCCGCCCTCCCTTCCACAGCAGGGCTGCCCGCCCCCCCGGCAAAAAAGCGAAAAGGTGCGTGTGCCCCCTCTGCCGCTTCACCTGCAGGGGGTACCCCAGGGCCTGGATTTCCTTCTCCCGGGCCTGCAAAACCCCGTTGATTTCCTTTCGCTTCAAAGCGATATCAGCCAAAAGCGGGGCTGCCAGGGGCCGCAGGCCCGGCATCAAGGGGTTAAAGACCACCAGGCCGCTGCCGGCAAAAAGCCAGGTCAGCAGCCGACCAAACCACCCGGTAAGCCCCTTGCTCCGGTCCAGGTGCTCCCTCACCTGCCCCAGAATGCCCTCCTTAAACTCCGTCTCGGGCAGCTGGGCCTCAAACTCCTCCAGGAAGGACAAAACCCCCTCCCGGTCCAGGGGCAGGTGCTCCAGGGCATGGGGGCCGCTGCGGGGCGGCAGCTCCACCTTCCGGGGCGCCCCTTCCGGGTCCTGCAGGTAGAGGTGGTTTACCTCCCGGAAGTCGTGGTCCTCCGCCGCAATCCAGAAGACGGGCACCACGGGAGCCTGAAGCTGCCGGGAAAGCTTGCCGGCCAGGGCCACAGCCGCCGCCGCCTTGTAAAAGGTGTACAGGGGGCCTCCCAGGACCCCCGCCTGCTGGCCGGTAACCACCGCCAGGGTCTCCCGGCGGCCCAACAGACCGATATTCTCCAGGGTTTCGGGGCCCGCCCCCAGATCGCTGTTGTAGCTGTGAAGGGACTTGCACAGAACCTCCCGGGCCAAGGCCGGGAAGTGCTCCTGCAGATGGGCGGCTTTCTCCCGGTAGGGTTCCTCTTCCCTGAAATGGCAGCCGTAGAGGCCCCTGGCCTTTGCCGCCCCCCTTATGTAATCCAGAAAAAGGGTGGGGTAAAACTTCTGCTCCAGCTCTTTGTCCAAAGGAACCAACCTTTCCCAAATATTTCCCTTACTCTTCTGCTTCCCCTGTAATATTCCCTCTTTTTTCCCGCCAAAAACCGGAAGAAGCCCAAAGAAACCCAAAAAAAAACCCCTACTCCCGTAAGGGGCTGGGCTAAAAATGGGTGTAGACATCCCGCAAAACTTCCAGGGGCTCTTCCGATTTGACCGTCACCCACAAGAGCCGGCTGCCCTTAGAAAAGAAATAGTGGACCGTGTTCCTGTCCAAAAACCGGTTTACAGAAACCCCCGCATAGAGCTCAAAGATATCGGATGCATCAAAAGGAGCTTTTTCCTCCAGGGATCTTTCCATCATCTTCCGAATCTCCCGCGCCTCGGAAGAATCGGTATAATCTGCGGCAAAGATGACCACTTCGCCCCGGGACCCTTTAAAGGTGCCGATGTAGGCCTCCGTGATGCTGCCGCCATTCCCCACATAGCCGCTTATAAAATCCCTGGCCTGGCTGCCCGTCAGGAGTTCCGACCGGGGCATACCGGCCACATCCCGGGGAAAGACAAAGGGTTGTGCCTCTTCCTCCTTCGGGGCGGAATTGAGGGTTTCAGCGTAGAGAAGGGCCGCCCGCTCCCGCGTGTAGCGCCGGTAAGCCAGGTCGAGGCTGGTCCCCACCAAAAAGCCCAATCCAAAAAGAAGCAGAGCCACCAGAACGTATTTGTGGGCCTTCAGGTGCACGGCGTACCCGCCTCCTCCCTGTCGCTGCCTTCTTTTGGATGCAATATCTGTTTATTCGACCTTTTTTGAGAAATTCCTCCTTTTTCTCTAAAAACCATCAGGAGCGGAGCTCTTCGAGGAGCGGAGTTCTTCGAGGAGCGGAGCTCTTCATCAAGAATGGAGCTCTTCATCAAGAATGGAGCTCTTCGTCAGGAATGGAGCTCTTCGTCAGGAATGGAGCTCTTGCAGAAGGGTGAAAAAATTGGGGAAGGAAACGCGGACGCATTCCCTGTCGTCCAGCACCACTTCCCGACCTGCAGCCAGCCCCGCCACCTGCAGGGACATGGCCATGCGGTGGTCGCCATAGGTGGCAAGCCGGCCTCCCCTAAGCTGCTGCCCTCCCTGGATCACCAGCCCGTCAGGAAGTTCCTTCACGGCAGCACCCATCTTCTCCAGTTCCGTGACCAGGGCCCGGATCCGGTCCGTCTCCTTTACCCTGAGTTCCGCTGCATCCCGGATGATGGTGGTGCCCCGGGCAAAGAGGGCCGCCACCGCCAGGACGGGGATCTCGTCGATCAGGGTCGGGATTTCCCCGCCCTTCACCTCCGTACCCTGCAGCGGCGCCGCCTGGACCAGCAGGTCCGCCACCGGCTCCCCGGCCTCCTCCTCCCGGGAAAGGCAGGTGATCCGGGCGCCCATCCTTTGCAGGACTGCCAGAACCCCGGCCCGAGTGGGATTCACCCCTACCCCCTTGAGCAGGACTTCTGAACCCGGCACCAGGGTGGCGGCAACCAGGAAAAAGGCGGCGGAAGAGATGTCCCCCGGCACCCGGATGGGCCGACCCTTGAGGGCCTGCCCCGGGGCGATCCGGACCCGGTTGCCCCGGCGCTCCACCCGGGCCCCCAGGTAGGCCAGCATCTTCTCCGTGTGGTCCCGGCTTAGAGCCGGCTCCTCCACGTCCACCTCCACCCCCGAAACCAGTCCCGCCAGGAGCAGGGCCGACTTCACCTGGGCGCTGGCCATGGGAAGCCTGTAGGAAAACCCCCGTAGTTTCCCGCCTTCGACCAGCAGAGGCAGGAACTTGCCCCCCTCCGGCCCCCGGATGTCGGCCCCCATGGACCTCAAAGGCTCCACCACCCGGCCCATGGGCCGCTGCCGCAGGGACTCATCCCCCGTCATCCGGGATGCAAAGGGCAGGGCTGCCAGGATTCCCAGGAGCAGGCGGGCCGTGGTCCCCGAGTTGCCGCAGTCCAGCACCCCCGGCGCCTCCCTGAGACCCCCGGGGCCGGCACCGAAAAGGGTCAGCTCCGTGGGAGACTTTTCCTCCACCCGGGCCCCAAGGGCCCGCAGGCACTCCAGGGTGGAGCGGCAATCCTGGCCCGGCAAGAAATTGCTGATGTCCGTGGTTCCCCGGGCCAAGGCCCCCAGGAGCAGGGCTCGGTGAGATATGGACTTATCCCCCGGCAGGGAAATTTCCCCCCTCAACCCCCTGGGCTCCTTTGACGCCTGCGGACCCGGTAACCCCTTGGATTCCAGCCCTTGCGAATCCTCTGGCTCCTTTGGCCCTGGCTCCTTTGGCCCTGGCTCCTTTGGCCCTGGCTCCTTTGGCCCTGGCTCCTTT
>PWVN01000039.1 GCA_003561835.1 Syntrophomonadaceae bacterium | reverse complement strand
AGCCAGGTCCTGCCCCGGCGGGGAATGGGCCGGTACATACAGGCGGCAGGGAGTCCCCCTCAGCCGGCTCAAGGTCTCCTTCTGGCGCAACATGTCGGCATGAAAGGGTATTTTGTAGTAGTCCAGAAGTTCGGCGGAAAAGAGGGCATCGGCGGTGAAGAGGATGTCCTCCACCTGAATACCGATCTGGTTTAAGGAATGGCCCGGAAGCCTGACAATGTGCAGGGGAAGGGAGTCGAAGACCAGGGTGGTTTCCCCATCGGCGATAACGTGGTCCACCTGTGAGGCTTCGGCCAGGTCCGCCTTGAGCTCCTCCAGGGGATTGGCGCCGGAGAAGAGGTAGATGGGCTCCAAAAGGGGGGATTCGATGATGGAAGCTTCCAGACGGGGGGCGTAAACCAGGGCCCCCGTCCGCTCCCGGAGGAAGCGATTCCCCCCGCAGTGGTCGGCGTGGGAATGGGTGTTCACGATGGCCAGGGGGTAGAGGCCTTCCTTTTCCAGGGCCTTCAGGATCCTGACCCCCGTTCCTTCATTGGCCCCCGTGTCGATGAGGATGGCGCTGTCGCCTTCCTTGACGATGCCGATATTGGGTTGGTCCTCCAGGTAGCAAACGTGGTCCGACAGCTGTTTAAGCTTCACCGGGCGGGCCTCCAAAAAAATATTCTTCCCACCGTTCCTTGCGGGAATTTATCTCCATTTTACCATATGGGATGTTTTTTGGAAACAAGCCCGAAGCCCGGGAGGCCCGAGAACCAACTGACCCTGCATGCCCCTTTAGAGCACACAAAGGACGAACCCCATTGAGACCACCAAAAAGGAATTAAGCCCTGAAAGTAGAAGTATATAATAGCAAACAGGGATTCAAGTTGTAGGGACGGTTCCGAAGACTTGAATAAATTCAAGCCTTGGGGACGGTTCCGAAGGCTTGCATAGATTCAAGTTATGGGACAGATCCTGCTCCCAACATTCACCTTCCTTCACGGCACTCCTCTCGTCCCCCTACATAGACCAGCCAACACCCTGATATCTAAAAGGAGAGACTTCCATGTCTTTGCGCCTGATTCTCGGCAGGGCCGGCAGCGGCAAGACCACCCGCTGCCTGGAGGAAATCCGCCGGGCCCTGCTTAAAGACCCCCAGGGCACACCCCTCTATTACATAATACCCGAGCAGGCCACCTTTCAGGCGGACTATGCCCTGGCCACCCTGCCCGGAATCAAGGGCACCATGAGGGCCCAGGCTTTGAGCTTCTCCCGCCTGGCCTACCGGGTGGCCCAGGAAGTTGGCGGCGCCCGGGGCTTATTCATCGATGACACGGGGAAGGCCATGGTCCTGCGCAGGGTGATGGAGGCCTGCCGTCCGCAGCTTAAAGTGTACGCCTTCAAGGGGGGGCATAGGGGGGCTCTGGAAAGCCTGGTGGACCTGTACAACGAACTCCGGCGCTCCCGGGTGGACCCGGCCCGCCTGGAGAGCCTGTTCACCCCGGCATCGCCTTCCTCGCCCCTTCCCCGGGAGCAGAAGAATGCCCACCTCCACCTCAAGGACAAGGTTTCGGACCTGGCCCTGATCTATGGCGAAATGTCCCAGGCCCTGGCCGGGGAGTATCTGGACGCGGAGGACTACCTGGACCTCCTCATCCACAATGCCCCTGCTTCCCGGGAATTAAAGCAGGCCGAAATCTGGGTGGACGGTTTCAGCACCTTTAACAACCAGGAAAGGGCGGTGCTCTCGGCCCTCCTGGAGCATTCCCGGGGGGTCACCGTGACCCTGTGCCTGGATGAAGACCCGCCGGGGACAGGGTTCCCGGCGGAACTGGATCCCTTCTACCCCACCTCCCTGGTCTGCCGCCGCTTGAAGCAGGCAGCGGCCGCCCTGAAGGTCCCCTGCCGGGTGGAAACCCTGCCCGCCGGGCCCCCCCGCCGTTTCTGGCAAAACCCAACCCTGGGCCACCTGGAAAAGGAACTGCACCGCCAGCCCCCCAGGCCCTGGCTTCAGGAGGATATAAAAGGACGGAAGAGCCTTCGCCTCACGGCAGCCCCCCACCGCCGGGCCGAGGTGGAGGGCATGGCCCGGGAGATGATCCGCCTGGCCCGGGAGGAGGGCGCCCGCTGGCGGGATATGGCGGTGCTGGCCGGCGGCCTGGAAGATTACCGGGACATCCTCTCCACCGTGCTGCACGACTTCGACATCCCCTTCTTTTTGGACCAAAAGCGCACCCTGCTGCACCACCCCCTGGTGGAGTTCCTGCGCTCCGCCCTGGAGGCGGTCCAGAGGAACTGGCCCTGGGACGCCGTCTTTCGCTGCGCCAAGACGGACCTCCTGCTTCCCCCGGCCGCTGCGGGAAAGGAGAGGGAGGCTTGGCGGGAACGGGTGAACCGCCTGGAAAATTACGTCCTGGCCTTCGGCATCAGCGGCAGCCGCTGGCGCCAGGAAGAACCCTGGGATTTCCGGGAGAGGGATGACCTGGAGGAAGAGGAGAGGCAAAGCCCCGGCTTTTCCGGGGAGGAAGAAAAGCACCTGCAGGAAATCAATGTCACCCGGAACACCCTGCGGGCCCCCCTGATCCTGTTTCAGGAGCGCCTGCGGCAGGCAGCCACCGTCCGGGAGAAGGCCGAGGCCCTGTACCGCCTGCTGGAGGACGTCCAGGCTGCCCGCCACCTGGAAACCTGGCGGGAGGAGGCCCTGTCCCGGGGGGATGTGGAGAAGGTCAGGGAACACGGGCAGGGCTACAAACTGGTGCTGGACCTCCTGGACCAGCTGGTGGAAATCATGGGGGAAGACGACATTTCCAACCCCCTCTTCATCCGGGTCCTGGAAGCGGGGCTGGAAGGGCTGCGCTTGAGCCTGGTCCCCCCGGCCCTGGATCAGGTCCTGGTGGGGACTCCCGACCGCACCCAGGCGGATTTGACCCGCTATCTCTTCATCCTGGGGGCCAGCGACGGCAGCTTCCCGGCCCGCCCCCGGGAGAACGCCCTCTTTACCGACGAGGAGCGGGAAACCTTGAATGACCTGGGGGTTGACCTGACCCCCCAGGGAGAGAAGCAGCTCAGGGAGGAGGAATTCCTGGTCTACCGGACCTTGACCCTCCCTTCCCGGCAGCTCTGGGTCAGCTATCCCCTGGCGGACCCGGAGGGGCGGGGCCTCCTCCCCTCCCTGGT
>PWVN01000177.1 GCA_003561835.1 Syntrophomonadaceae bacterium | reverse complement strand
CCCGTAAAGGAGGCCTATATCCATGTCCAAGAGAACCTTTTACATCACCACCCCCATCTACTACCCCAGCAACAAACTGCATATCGGCAATTCCTACACCACGGTGGCCGCCGATGCCATGGCCCGCTTCAAGCGCTTGACGGGCTACGACGTCTGGTTCCTCACGGGTACCGACGAGCACGGCCAGAAAATCGAGCGGCGGGCCCAGGAGGCGGGGCTGCCGCCCCGGGAATTTGTAGATGGAATCGTCGAATGGATCAAGGACCTGTGGGAGGTCCTGGACATCTCCCACGACGACTTCATCCGCACCTCCGAGGACAGGCACAAGACCATCGTTCAGGCCATCTTTCAAAAATTTTACGACCAGGGGGATATCTACAAGGGGAAGTACGAAGGTTGGTACTGCACCCCCTGTGAGGCTTTCTGGACGGAGCGCCAGGCGGAGGGCCAGAAGTGCCCCGACTGCGGCCGGCCGGTGGAACTGGTCTCGGAGGAGAGCTACTTCTTCCGCATGTCCAAATATACGGAACGTCTCCTTGAACATATCGAGCAGAACCCGGATTTTATCCAGCCCACCTCCCGCAAGCATGAAATGATCAATAACTTTCTCAAGCCGGGGCTGGAGGACCTCTGCGTATCCAGGACCACCTTCAACTGGGGGATCCCGGTACCCTTCGACGAGAAACATGTCATCTACGTGTGGCTGGATGCCCTGAGCAACTACATCACCGCCCTGGGGTACCTGACACAGAACCCGGAGAAGTATGACCGCTACTGGCCGGCCGATGTGCAGCTCATCGGCAAGGACATCGTCCGCTTTCACACCATCTACTGGCCCATCTTCCTCATGGCCCTGGGCGTCCCCCTGCCCCGGCAGGTCTTCGGCCACGGGTGGCTTCTCCTGGAGGAAGGGAAAATGTCCAAATCCAAGGGCAATGTCATCGACCCCAAAGTCCTGGCGGCGGAATACGGTTCCGATGCCATCCGCTACTTTCTCCTCCGGGAAATCCCCTTCGGATCCGACGGGGTTTTTACCCCGGAAGCCTTGATCCACCGGATCAATTTTGACCTGGCCAATGACCTGGGCAACCTGGTGAGCCGCACGGCAGTGATGGTGGAAAAATTTTTCCAGGGTGTCCTGCCGGCTCCCGGTCCCGAGGAGGGTCCCGACGCCGACCTCAAGGCCCTGGCCCTGGAGGTGCCGGGGGCCATGGAGGCCCTCATGGACAAACTTCTCTTCAGCAATGCCCTGGGGGAGCTGTGGAAGTTCATCTCCCGGACCAACAAGTATATCGATGAGACCACCCCCTGGATCCTGGCCCGGGACGAGGCCGACAGGGCGCGGCTGGCCACCGTCCTGTACAACCTGTCGGAGAGCATCCGCTTCGCAGCGATTCTGCTGGGCCCCTTCATGCCCCGGACCCCGGAGAAGATCTTTGCCCAGTTCGGCATCCCAACGGACCCGGCCCTGCGGGGCTGGGAGAGCCTCAAAGCCTTCGGGGCCTCTATCCCCGGCAGCGTCGTGAAGACAGGGGAGGTCCTCTTCCCCCGGAGGGAACTGCCGGAGGAAGGCCCCGCCGGAGAAGGGAAGGCCTCGCCGGAGAAAAAGGAAGCCCCGGCAGCGAAAAGGGATAAGGCGCCGGTCCCCTGCAGCGGCCCGGCGGCAGGGGAAGGCCTGGTTTCCATCGAGGACTTTGCCCGCCTGGACCTGCGGGTGGCGGAAATTCTCGGGGCGGAGAAGGTGGCCAAAGCCGACAAACTCTTGAAGCTTATCCTGCAGGTGGGGGACGAAGAGCGCCAGGTGGTGGCGGGGATTGCCCGGCATTTTCAGCCGGAGGAGCTCAAGGGCAGGAAAATTCTGTACGTGGCCAACCTGAAGCCGGTAAAGCTTAAAGGGGTCCTCTCCCAGGGCATGATCCTGGCCGCCTCCGACGAGGCGGGGAACATGGCCCTCACCACCGTGTCCGCCGATATTCCCTCCGGCAGCCGGGTGAAGTAGGCCATGCTCATCGATACCCACGCCCATCTTACGGACAAGGCCTACAACAAGGACCTGGAGGATTGCCTCAAGCGGGCGGCAGAGGCCGGTGTTGCCGCCGTCATCAACGTGGGCTTCAACCTTTCCAACGCCCGCAAGGCCGTGGCCCTGGCGGGGGCCTACCCCAACCTGTATGCCACGGCGGGCATCCACCCCCACGACGCGGCCGGGACGGCCCGGGGCTACCTGGAGGATTTGCGCCGGCTGGCGGCCCACCCCAGGGTGGTGGCCCTGGGGGAGATGGGGCTGGATTTTTACCGCAACCTGTCGCCCCCCCCCGTCCAGGAGGGGGTCTTCCGGGAACAGCTGCGGCTGGCCCGGGAGGTGGGGCTCCCGGTGGTCATCCACGACCGGGATGACCACCGCCGCATCCTGGACATCCTCACGGAGGAAGGGGTGGGGGAGCGGGGCGGGGTTATGCACTGCTTTTCCGGGGACCTGCCCCTGGCCCGGGAATGCATGAAGCTGGGCCTGTACATCTCCATCGCCGGGCCCGTCACCTACAGCAAGGCCTCGGACCTCAAAGAGGTGGCCGCCGCCTGTCCCCGGGATCGTCTGCTCCTGGAGACGGACTGCCCCTACCTGACCCCCCACCCCTTTCGGGGAAAGCGGAATGAACCGGCCCACGTGGCCCTGGTATGCCGCCAGGTGGCGGAGCTGAGGGGTGAAACCCCGGAGGAAGTGGCCCGTACCACGGCAGAGAATGCGGTGAGGCTTTTCGGCCTGGACCTGCCCCTTTAGAAAAACAGCGCATATTGAGCCCCTTTTCCGGGCAAACTATTACCTTAACCCGGAGGAGGGGCTTTTTATGCCCGAAATTGGCCCCGGGTCAAGGGGTAGAGAATCATGTTGGCATGGGCAAGGAGAGTACCGGAAGGACAGCGGCTGGCCCTCCTGTACCTGGCCGTATACGGCCTGGTCATCCTGACGGGGATCACCGGCCCCCGGGCGGTTACCCTGTATGTGGATGGGGAACCCCGAAGGGTGGAGACCTACGCCGCCCGCGTGGGAGACATCATCGCCGGGGCCGGCCTTAAGCTGCGGGAAGAAGACCGGGTGGAGCCTCCTCCCGGAAGGTTGCTGGGTACGGGGGATACCATCAGCATCCAGAGGGCCTATCCCGTGTACCTGAGGGTGGGCGGGGAAACCCATACCGCCTATACGGCGGGGGAAACCCTGGCCCAGCTGGCCCAACGGCTGGATTTGGGCCTGGGCCTTTACGACCAGGCCCTCGATTCCTGGGCTACCCGGCTGGTACCGGGCCAGGTTGTGGATATTTTGAAGGTGGACGTCGTGGAGGAAATTTTTTATGAAGAGATCGCGCCGGAAGTCCTCCTGCAGGCGGACAGCTCCCTGCCCTGGGGGACCACCCGGATTGCGGAGGAAGGGGAGGAGGGGGTGGCGGCCCGGGTCTACCAGGTTACCCTGGTGAAGGGACGGGAAGAGGCCCGGGAGCTGGTGGCCCTGAACCTGCTGCGGGAACCTCTGCCCCGGGTCATCCTCCAGGGTACGGCCCCCCGGGGCACCCGGGTCTCCCGGGATGCCCTGCGGGTGGGCGACTTATGGCAGGGCACTGCCTCCTGGTACGGGGGGGACGGGGACGGCTTCCACGGCCGCCGGACGGCCAGCGGTGAGATATTTGACAGCAATGCCATGACAGCAGCCCACCCCTTCCTGCCCTTCGGGACCCGGGTTTGGGTAACCCACCTGGGATCGGGCAGGCAGGTGGAGGTCCGCATCAACGACAGGGGGCCCTTTATCGGCGGACGCATTATCGACCTGTCCCGGGCTGCGGCGGAAGTCATCGGAATGCGGTATTCGGGAACCGCCACCGTCCGGGTGGAAATCCTGGCCCTGCCGTAAGACTATGACCCGGGGCAGAGGGGCCAATCCCTCTTCCCCGGGTCATTTGACGCCCCCAATCTTTTGGAGTAAAATAGAAGCACTTATGGGGGGGAATATAATGGCAGTGCAGTTTCCAGCGACAAAAAGAAAGAAACGGGAGCTTCTGGCCCCGATTTTATGCTTCTTTATCGTAACGGGCATCCTTCTGACGGGCACATCTTTTATCCTGGCCCGGGATGTGGTGATCGATGATCATGGGGTGGAGATCAAGGTCCATACCTATTCCCAAAGGGTAGAGGACGTCCTGAAGACGGCGGGTATAACCCTGCACCACCAGGACCTGGTGGTGCCTCATCTAGCGGAGGAGCTTCCCCGGGTGGGCCGGATTGACATCACCAGGGCATACCCGGTCCATATCCGGGTGGACGGGCAGGAACTGGATGTCTGGGTAAGGGAAGGCCGGGTTGAAGATATCCTGGTGGAAAAGGGCATCGTGCTGGAGGAAGCGGACCGGGTAACCCCGGACCTGCACACCCTTACGGCTCCCCACATGCCCATCCAGGTTACCCGGGTTTTCAAACAGCAGGTGACGGAACAGGTGGTCATGTCCTTCAGGGAAGTGCGCCAGCCCAACCCTTCCATGGACAGGGGTCTTTCCCGGGTCATCACCCGGGGCCATGACGGGTTGAGGGAAGATGCCATCGAAATCACCTATGCCGATGGCATCATGATCGACAGGGAACTCCTGGAAAGCCAGGTCCTCAGGACCCGGCAGGACCGCATCGTGGAGGAGGGGACCAATACCCTGCTGGCTGCCCGGGGGGGGCAGACCATCCGCTTTGAACGGGCCATGTATGTGACGGCCACCGCCTACTGCCCCGGGACGGCCGAATCCGGCTGCCCCATCAACGAGGAGGGCCACTCCCGCTGTACCGGCCGGAACAACAACGGCCTCACCTCCCTGGGGGTTCTGGCCATCGCCGGGACGGGGACGAAGGAAAACCCCCACATCATTGCCGTGGACCCCCGGGTAATCCCGTACAGGACCACCGTCTACATCCAGGGTTACGGGTATGCCCAGGCCCTGGACACCGGCGGCTCCATCAAGAGGAACCGGATTGACATCCTCTTCTCCACCCATCAGGAGGCCCTGCGCTTCGGCCGGCGCCAGCTGAAAATCTATCTCCTCCCGTGAAGAAAGATGAGGGTGCGCCGTTATGGCAGAACATCTCACATCTCCCCGCGTCTTGCGGGAGCTTTTAAACCGGCACAAGATTCGGCTGCACAAAAAACTGGGCCAGAACTTTCTGGTGGATGAGAATATCCTGACAAAAATCGTAACGGTGGTGGACCCCGGGTTGGAAGACGGGATCCTGGAAGTGGGCCCCGGTGTTGGGACCCTGACCCTGCCCCTGGCCCGCCGCTGCCGCTCCCTCCTGGCGGTGGAGATCGATGGCCGCCTCATCCCCGTCCTCCGGGAAACCCTGGCGGACCGGGACAATGTCACCCTGGTGCAGGGAGACATCTTGAAGACGGATATAACTGCCCTCTGCCGGCAGGTCTTCCCCGACAGGCCCCTGAAAATCGCCGCCAACCTCCCCTACTACCTGACCACGCCCTTCATGTTCAAAGTTCTTGAATCCAGCCTGCCCCTTTGCTCCCTTACCCTGCTGGTGCAGCGGGAGGCGGCCCGGCGCATGGTGGCCCGACCTGGCAGCAAGGATTACGGGGTCCTGTCCCTCCTGACGGAATACCACTGCCGGGCTTCTCTGGAGTTCTCCGTTCCCCCCACCGTCTTTTTTCCCCGCCCCGAGGTGGACTCGGCCCTGGTCTCCCTGGTGCCCCGGGAAAGTCCCGCCGTTTCCGTGCCCCAAAGGGGCCTGCTCTTTCAGTTGATCCGGACTTCCTTTCAGCAGAGGCGCAAAACCCTGGCCAACTCCCTGGGAGAAACCCTTCCGGGGGGCAAGGCGAAGGCCCGGGAGGTCATCGCTGCCGCCGGCTTCCCCCTCCTGGTACGGGGGGAGGACTTAAGCCTGGAACAGTTTGCAATCCTCACGGAATTAATTTATAATATTAGCGGTAATGGCACCAGTATTCGGGAATGTGGTGAGAACAGGTGAAATTTCGCAGCCCCACCAAGGGAACCCTCAGCCTGAACAGCATGTACCAGGACATCATCGCCTACGTCTCCGAACAGCCGGAGGGGCAGTACAAGCTGATCATCGGCACGGATTCCCACGGCAGTTTTCAGGAGAAGGTCGTTTTTGTCACGGCGGTCATCATCCACAGGGTGGGAAAGGGCGGCCGTTATTACTTCTGCCGCCAGAGCCAGAACTATATGGGCAGCCTGCGCCAAAGGATTTATTATGAAACCTACCTGAGCCTGGAAGTGGCATCCCGGTTGACAGCCAAGATGGCCAGCAACGGGGAGAGCAACCTGAACATCGAGATCCACCTGGATGTGGGAACCCGGGGGGATACCCGGGATATCATCAAAGAAGTGGTGGGCATGGTCATCGGCAGCGGCTACGCCGCCTGCATCAAACCGGATTCTTATGGCGCCAGCAAGGTGGCCGACAAATACACGAAATAGGCCCTGACCTTCCCGGGAAGGTTGCGGGCCTTTTTTCATACCCTTTCAACCCTTCAACCTGATTAAAAATATCCAGGCAAATATCTTGACACACTCTTTAAGCCAGTGATATAATACTAGTTTCATTTGACAAAAGCTCATGAATATGCTAAAATCAAAACGTTGAATAATTACTTTGAGGTGATGGCATGGCAGCAAAGAACCCCTTGGGGCAGATTAGAAAGAACCTGGAATGCCACGTCGGTAAGGAAATCAGGCTCAGGGCCAACCGGGGCCGCCGCAAAACCTTAGAGAAGATCGGGGTCCTGGAGAGCACGTATCCTTCAATTTTTGTGGTTCGTATCGAAGAAGAGAATTACAACCAACGGTTGTCCTTCAGTTATGCCGATGTTTTAACGGAAACGGTGCAGTTGAGTTTTCTCGATGCCGATGACAGGGAAATGCCTCTCTTTGCCGTAAAATAAGAACAGAACTGCCCCCCGAAAGGGGGTCTTTTTTTTGCCCTCCTTCATATTGTAAAGTAGGGGATTTCCCCAAAAGGAGGGTTCAATGTTGAACAAGCCCCGCGGTTACAGCGAATTTTGCCGTCAGGTCCTGAAGCAAAAAAATGTGGTGGGAGCGGGCCTGGGGCACAAGGAAGTAAAAAACCGGTCCACCGACGAGGTGTCCCTGGTGGTCCTGGTGAGCAGGAAGGAACCCCTGGAGAAACTGAAGCGCCAGGATGTGGTGCCTTTAAAGCTGGGCAGTCTCCTCACCGATGTCCAGGAAGTGGGGGTTTTGCGCCTTCTGGAAGGCCCCGCGCCCGATGAGGGAGACCGGCGGGCCCGCTGGCGCCCCGCCTTTCCCGGGACCAGCATTGCCCATTACCGTTCCACGGCGGGAACCTTCGGCGCCCTGGTGCGGGATAAAAGTACGGGGGAGGCCCTGGTCCTCTCCAACAACCACGTTTTGGCCAACACCAGCGACGGGCGGGATGGCCGGGCCCACCGGGGAGACCCGGTCCTGCAGCCCGGGCCCTTTGACGGGGGGAGGGAAGCCGATATCCTGGCCCGTCTGGAGCGGTTCGTGCCCCTGCAGCGGGAGGAAAGCCGTCCCAAATGCGCCCTCTCAGAATGGCTGGGGCAGCTGGTCAACATGAAACCCCTGCTGAAGCGGCGGGGATACCGGCTGCAACTTCTGAAACTGGAAGACAGGGGGAACCTGCTGGATGCAGCCCTGGCCCGGCCCCTGGAGGCAGCCCAGGTGCATGGTGAGATTCTGGGGTTGGGGACGGTCCAGGGGGTGGAAGAGGCCAAAATTGACCAGAGGGTATTCAAAAGCGGCAGGACCACCCGGGTAACTTCCGGCCGGGTAAAGATCCTGGAGGCCTCGGTGTGGGTGCAGGTGGCCGAAAACTCCCGGGTCCTGATGCAGGACCAGTTGATCACGGAGGTCATGGGCCTGCCCGGGGACAGCGGTTCCCTGGTCCTGGACGAAAAAAACAGGGTGGTAGGCCTTCTGATGGCGGGTTCCGAGGTGGTGACCATCATGAACAAGGCTTCCCATATCGAAACCCTGTTAGGTGTCCAGTTTTAACCGGTCCAGGCCCTGCAGGGCCATCCCAAGCTCTTCCGCAGCCTTCCCCAGGACGGGTTCCGGGTTTTCAGCCAGCCCCTCCGCCAGGGTGAGGGCTGCTTCTTTTAGCAGGGCCCGGGCATAGGCCAGGTAGATGCCGGTATCCTGGGGGTATTTTCTGAGAGCCAGTTTGAAGAGCTCCCGGGCTTCCCAGTAGAGGGATTCTTTCATGGCAATGTTGCCCATGATGAGGAGGGATTCGCTGTCATATGCCTCCTTCTCCAGGGCTTTGTTGAAGAAGGCAGCGGCCAGTTCCCGTTCACCCCGCTTTGCCAGGAGTTTTGCCAGCCTCAGATTGAGACTCCCCTGGTTCCTGGTCTTTGCCAGGCTGATGAGGATGCGGGAGATCTCCCGGGTGGGCAGGTAGAGGGACCAGTGAAGGAATTCCAGGAAAAGGGCGTCATTCTTCTGCAGGGGGGGCAGCAGGTGCTGGAGGGCAGGGCTCTTTCTTCTGTGCAGGATATGATAATGGAGGCTGTGAGAAAAAACCTTATCCAGAGGGGCTGCCCCTTCAGGCAAAGAATCGAGCAATTCCAGGACCTGTCGAAAATCCCCCACATGCCAGAGGCCCAGACACTGCCTGGAAAGGGTTTCCCTGTAGTACGTACTTTGTCTCAAGATTTGTTTGAAGGAAGCCAGGCTTTTTTGTACCTCTCCCTTCTGCCAGCACCAGGAGGCCTGCAGGTAAAGAAGTTCCTGGTTCTTTGGGGTTTCCTTCAATCCGCCCTTGATCCAGGTAAAGGCTTCCGCCAGGCGGTCCTGCTCCAGGAACAGACGGGCCATACAGGCATACTGCCCCTGCTGCAGGGGAGATGTATACCGGTAGAGGAGCCGGGAACCCCGGGGGCCTGCCCCCTGCTCGCCGGTGATTTTGACCATCAGCCTGAGGGCCGGAAGGTAGCCGGGGCAGCAGGTCAAAGCGTGGGCGGAGGTTTTCAGACTCCCTTCCTTCTGCTGCAGGGCTGCCAGAGCCCGGGCCTTTCCCGTGGTAATCACAAAGTTTTCCGGTCCAAAGGGCCGGGGCCCCGGGGCGGACTGCAGGGCGGCTGCCGCCCGGGTGTAAGCGGCCAGGCTCTCCCGGCAGCGGCGCAGGGCCAGGAGGCCCTGGCCCCGCAAATATGCAAACTCCACCGGGAAGGGGTACTCCCTCTCGGCCCGGGCCAGCAGCTGCAGGGTCCTTTCACCCGGGTGGTCTTTAAAGAGGCAGGATACTTTTTTGTAGGCGAAAAAACGCTTCAATTCGGGTTGGCCGCAGGCCAGATAGGCCCTGCCGAAGAAGTCGGCAGCTTTTTTGTGGTTCCCCTTCCGGCGGGCCTTTTCCCCCAGGAAATAATGGCGGCCGCCCTCCCCTGCCGGCGGCAGGGCCGCCAGGGGAGGGGGCAGTTGAAAGGAGGTGTAGTGATACTTGCGGGACAGGGAAAGGGGTTCAAAGAGAAAAGCGGCCTCCCCGGGTTCCTCTCCCTCCTTCACGCAGAGGCTCTTCCGGAGCAGGCGGGGGGCAAATCCGGGCTCCCAACCCTCTCCTTCCTCGCCGGATACGGGTATGTAATAGAGGGAGGGGGAAGAGGCTTTCAGGTTTAACTCCCCCTGGGCCCGGACCCCCTCCCCGGCCTCCGCCAGCAGCAGCCATTCGCTCCGGCAGTGCCGGGCGGCATAGGCAAGGGGGTCAGTTTCCGGGTCCTGCAAGGACAGGTACCTGACATCCGGCAGCCCTTTGGCCTTATTTCTCTGAAAGAAAAGGTCAATTACAAGAATCTCTGACCAGTAGCTTTGGGACTGCTTGAGACTGCTGTTCAGAGTCAGTTTGATCAGGGATGCGTTTTCCTCACGGCAGAAAAGGCAGAGGCTGACAGTATCCTTCATGGGCTCCTCCTCAGGTTTCTAGTTTAATCTATTCCGGATTTTTCGGAAAAGTTACAGGGCCCGGCAACCCGATTTGACCCCGGGGAAAACCGTAAAGTCGCACATAATTGGCCCTTCCGCATATTATGGGAATGAGAATACCGGAAAAGGAGGGACTGATGTGAGTTATAAAGAAGACCCGCCGAAAGCACTGCCCCTGGATGTGGAGAAGCAGCTACTTAAGGTGGATAAGGTCATCGGTGAGACCGAGGTTGAGAAAACCATCGACACCACTGTCAATCTGCCCATTCGCGCCAAGAAGATCTTTGATGTGGCGGCCGGTGTCACCAACGTCAGGGGTGAGGTCCGGGAAGGCGGCGTCCTGGTAAGCGGCATGATCAGGAAGCAGCTCTTCGTCGTCGACGAGAAGGACCTGGTCCGGCATGTGCCCGAGGAGGTACCCTTCCAGGAATTCGTCCGGGTAGAGGGCGCCAGGCCCCGGTTGAAGGCCCAGGTCCGGGCAACCATCATCGACATAGAGACAGAGCTCAGCGAAAAGGGTCGGAAGGTCCGGCAGGAAATCCTTTTGGACATTTTCGTCAAGGTTACCGAGAAGGAACAGATTGAAGTTGTCACCGGTGTCAAGGGCGGCCCCAAGGACCTGAAGGTGGAAAAGAAGCTGCTGAAGGTAGACAGCGTCGTCGGTGAAGACCTGGTATCGGAAGCGGTGGAGAACACTGTGGAGCTTCCCATCACCGCCCAGAAGATCTTCCAGGTGGTGGGGGAAGTCAGGGATGTGGAAGCAGAAGTCAGGGAAGATATGGTGATGGTCCGGGGCGTGGTCCATAAGCAAATCTTTTTCGTGGACAAAAAGGATCTGGTCCGGCATGTTTCGGAAGATGTGCCCTTCAAAGTTGATGTACGTATTCCCGGTGCCCGCAAAGGGCTGGATGCCCAGGTGGACGTGACAGCCGTTGTGGATGCCTTTGAACTGGTGGATTCTCCCGGCAGGGAACTCTGGCAGACCATCGTCCTGGATGTCTTTGCCAAGGTTACGGAAATGGTGCAGCTGGATGTGGTCATCGATGTCAAAGGCAAAGGTATCGAGGCTGTCAAGGAACTTTTGAAGGTGGAACAGGTAGTGGCCGACGTTACGGAAGAGACGGTCGTGGAGTCCAAAGTGGAACTGCCCAGGGAGGCGGAGAAAATCTTCCGCATCCTGGCGGACATCACCGATGTGGAGACGGAAGTCCTCAACGGCCGGGTCATTGTGCGGGCCATCCTGCACAAACAGCTCTTCTACGTGGATCAGAAGGGCTTTCTCCGGCATTTCCGGGAGGATGTTCCCTTCCAGATGTCTGTCGATGTTTCCGATGCAGAGCCCGGCATGAATGTGCAGCCCCGGTTGAGTGTAGTGGGAGAAATCGACTTTGACCTGGTGGATGGCCGGGTCGTGGAGCAGAAAGCCGTGATCGAAGCCTTCCTCAAGGTGACCCGGACGGTGCAGCTGGAGGTGGTGGTGGACGTCAGGTTCAAGGATGAACCGGTCAAACCCAAAAGGTTCGTCATCGTCAAAGAAGGTGATACCCTCTTTAAGATTGCCAAGAGGGAAGGCGTGACCCTGGAGGCCCTGATTGCCGCCAATCCCCAGATCAAAAATCCCGACCTGATTTTCCCGGGGCAGAAGGTATTTATTCCTTCTAAGGATAAAAAACCCAGGCCCCCGAAACCGGACCCCACCACCCGGGTGTACATCGTGCAGAAGGGGGATACCCTCTTCCAGATCGCCAAGCGTTTCAACGTGCCCCTGGATACCTTGATTCGGGCGAATCCCCAGATCAAGGACCCGGATGTGATTTTCCCGGGACAAAAAATCCTCATACCTCAAAAGTAGCAGGAAAGAAAAGCTGTTGGCCCAGGCCGGCAGCTTTTCCCTTTTGCGAGGCCAGGAAGATTTTTGAGGAATAACATGAGAAAGGCTTTGAGGATCCCGGTTTTATGCCTGCTTCTCCTCTTTACCCTCACTCTGCTGCTGCCGCCGTCGCCCCTGGAAGCCCGGGTGTATACCCTTTCCTTTTCT
>PWVN01000027.1 GCA_003561835.1 Syntrophomonadaceae bacterium | reverse complement strand
CCCTGGAGGCTGGTATGCTCTACGAATTTGAAGGCTTTAAGCCGAAACTGCACGATACCGTCTATGTAGCCCCGGGTGTTCATATCATTGGCCAGGTAATCATTGGGGAGTACAGCAGCATCTGGTTCAACAGCACCCTGCGGGGCGACCTCTCGCCCATCAGAATTGGCCGCCACGTGAATATCCAGGACAACTGCGTTGTGCATGTGGACAGGGAGTTACCCACGGTTCTGGGGGATTATGTGCTGGTGGGGCACCAGGTGGTTCTTCACGGGTGCCAGCTGGGTACCGCCAGCATGGTGGGTATGGGGGCCGTTCTCCTGGACGGGGTCCGGGTGGGGGAGGGGTCCATCATCGGGGCGGGGTCCCTGGTGAAACAGGGACAGGAAATCCCGGCGGGGGTCCTGGCAGTGGGTTCACCGGCCCGGGTGGTCAGGGAGTTGAAACAGGAAGAGATGGACTTAATCAAAGTTTATTCCCAGGGCTACTCCAAGAGGGCCCAGGATTACAAGCGGCTTTTAAAGCCCCTGTAAGCGGAATTCAGGATGACCGACTCCCACCCTGAGGTGGGTTGTTGATTTCCAGGGAAAGGGGCAGGTGAAAATCGTGGCAGTGACAAAGAAGATCGGCATACCCAGGACCCTTTATTTCTATTCCTTCTTTCCCCTGTGGAAAACCTTTTTCGAAGAACTGGGCATGGAGGTGGTCTTTTCCCCTCCCACCAACAAGGGTATCTTGGACCTGGGCGTCAAGGACACGGTGAACGATGCCTGCATCCCCGTCAAGGTTTTTCACGGGCATGTGGCCGCTTTAAGAGATAAGGTGGACTGCATCTTCATCCCCCGCTTGATCAGCTTCAAAGGGAGCATTACCCTGTGCCCTAAATTTTTGGGGCTGCCGGATATGGTCAAGAGCTCCGTGGAGAACCTGCCCTCCCTGGTGGTGGAAAACCTTCACCTGAACAGGCGGTATTTTGCCCTGCCCCGCTTTTTTTTGCGGGTGGGGAAGAGGTTTACCAACAACGTCTGGTTGATCTGGAGGGCCTACTTCAAGGCCCTCCATTCCTGGAAAATTTACAAGGCCCAACTTTTGCAAGGGTATTACCCCGCGGCAAAGGGAACCCGGGATGTGGTCATGGTCCCCGGCAGGAAGAGGAACGAGGGTTCCCTTAAGCTGGCAGTGCTGGCCTACCCCTATGTCCTGTATGACCCCTTTATGAGCATCAACCTCTTGAAGAGTCTGGAGAAGATGGGGGTGGATACCTATATCCCCGACAGCATGCAGCCCACCCAGCTGAAGAGGGCCAAACGGCACCTGCCCTTGAACCTTTTCTGGTACTACAGCAGCCAGGTGACCTGGACGTCCCTGTACTTTCTCTATGAGGAGAAGCACAAGGTGGACGGGATCATCCATGTGACCGCTTTCGGCTGCGGTCCCGATGCCATGGTGGATAAACTCATCGAGTTAGAGGCCCGCAAGAACAAGATGCCCTTCATCACCATCACCATCGATGAGCATACGGGGGAGGCGGGCATGTCCACCCGCCTGGAGGCCTTTGTGGACATGCTGAAAAAGAGAAAGGACGGGACTGTCTCATGAAAGTGACCTTCGGACATATGGGGACTTCGGCCATGATCTTTGCGGACCTGCTGAACAACCTGGGGCATGAAGTCGTTAAGCCCCCGAAGCCCAGCAAGCGGACGTTGACCCTGGGGGTGCAGCATGCCCCGGAATTTGCCTGCATCCCCTTTAAAATTGTCCTGGGCACCTATCTGGAGGTTATCGACCAGGGGGTAGACACCATCATCAGCGGCGGGGGGCGGGGGCCTTGCCGGGCCGGCTATTACGGTGATCTGCACCGGCGGATTCTCGAAAGCCTGGGCTATGAGGTGGACTTTATCTTTTTCTTCCCGCCCTTGAAAACCCCCGTTGATTTTATCCGGAAAATCAGCCGCATCAAGGGGAAGAATTCCTGGCGGGCCTTTGGACACCATTTCCGGGCAGCCTGGGAGAAGCTCATGGCCCTGGACGACCTGGAGCGGCGGGTCCACCAGATACGGCCCCGGGAGGTTCACCGGGGGAGTACCAGCAGGGCCCTGGAACGGGGCCTGGCCTATCTGAGGGAGGCCGCTGCCCTGGAGTCCATCCGGGAAGCCCGGCAGGCAGCCCTGGAGACGGTGGAGGCTGTCCCCCACGTCCCCGAAAGAGAAGCCTTGAGGGTGGGAATTATCGGCGAGATTTATGTGCAGTTGGAGCCCTTTGCCAACTTCGATGTGGAGGAGATCCTGGGCCACATGGGGGCGGAGGTGCGCCGCAGCATTTTTCTCACCCAGTATGCCCGGGAGGATGTCTTCGCCGACGGCTCCAAAGACATCAAACGGCTGGCCCGGCCCTATCTGGATTTCAAAATCGGCGGCCACGGCCAGAGCAGTGTTGGCGAAGTGGTGCACATGGCCCGCCAGGGTTACGCCGGTGTGGTGCAGCTGGCCCCCTTCACCTGCATTCCGGAAATCGTGGCCAAGAGCATCATACCCAGGTTGAGCCGGGAACTGGATATCCCCGTTTTGACCATCTTTATCGACGAACAGACGGGCAAAGCCGGGGTGGAAACCCGATTGGAAGCCTTTATGGACCTCCTGTGGCAGAAGAAGGGGCGCAGGGATAAAAAAGTCGTTTGAAAACCATACTACCTCTTATGAAGACAGCCTGGCAGAAGGAGGTTTTTCTCTCTTGCATGGATACTTGGGGATCGATGTGGGTTCCGTCAGCACCAACCTGGTGGTAATTGACTCCGAGGGGCAGGTTCTCTCTTCCCTCTATTTGCGGACCCGGGGCCAGCCCATCCGGGCCGTCCAGGAGGGCCTGCGAAAGATCGGCAGCGAGCTGGGGAAGGATGTGGAGATTAAAGGGGTGGGGACCACGGGCAGCGCCCGGACCCTGTCGGGGGTGATCGTGGGGGCCGACACAGTGAAAAACGAGATCACGGCCCATGCGGTGGCCGCCTCCCTGATCGCCCCCGGCGTACAGACGGTGGTGGAAATTGGCGGACAGGATTCCAAAATCATCATCCTGCGGGAGGGAATTGTCACAGACTTTGCCATGAATACGGTGTGCGCCGCCGGTACCGGATCCTTCCTGGACCACCAGGCAGAACGTTTGAATATCCCCATTGAAGAATTTGGG
>PWVN01000195.1 GCA_003561835.1 Syntrophomonadaceae bacterium | reverse complement strand
TCCCCACCTCTTCACCGGGTCTAACAGTATTATATACGATTAGGACCCCCTTGAAAAGCGGAACTTAAAAGGCCCGGGTTCCTTCTAGACCTCTTCCTCTTCGTCATCCAGGAAGGCTTCGTCTTCCTCTTCCCCGTCGAATTCCCTGACCCGCTCTTCCCAGGCCGCAGCCACCTCTTCCCATTCCTCCTCGTCCTCCACGGCCATGAGGGTCTGGCTCTCCTCGCCCTCGTCCACGATGCGGAAGATTATGGCCATATCCTCCTCCTCTTCCGGGTCCATAGCCTTTTCCGCATCCAGGGGCAGCAGGATGGCATACTCCCGGTCGCTGACCTGCAGGATATCGATAACTTCAAAACTGTGCTCCGAGCCTTCTTCGTCCACCAGGGTTAGAACTTCATCCTTGTGTTCCAAGCTGTCGTCCACCTTTCCTTTTGTCTCATTTCCCGGCCTCTGCGTTTCTCGCGTCCAGGTAATTCTGCAGGATGAGGGCCGCCGCCACCTGGTCGATGACCCGGCCCCGCCTCCGGCGGCTCACATCCCCCTCCAGGAGGGCCCGTTCCGCCGCCGCCGTGGACAGCCGTTCATCCCAAAGGTCCACGGGGACCTGCAGCCGGCCCTTGAGCCGGCGGGCAAAGGCCTCCGCCTGCAGGGCTGCCGGCCCCCTGCTGCCGTCCATGTTCCGGGGGAACCCCAGGACCACCCGCTCCACCTGGTGCTCTTCCACCAGGGCGTACAGGGCCAGGAGGTCCTTCTTGATGCTCTCCCGCCTCAGGGTCATAAGGCCCCGGGCCGTAAGCCCCAGGGGGTCGCTTAAGGCCACCCCGATATTCTTTTCACCGAAATCCAGCCCCATTATACGCATATCTTTTCCCCTCAGACGATTTTTAAACAAAATTGGGGGCAGCTGCCGCCGCAGTACCCGCACAGCAGGCAGGCCTCCTCCCGGACCCGGACCCTGCTCCCCTCCAGGTAGAGGGCCTCACTACGGCAGGATTTGAGACACTCCCCGCAGCCTTCGCACCAGTCGTGGACCATCAGGCGGCGCTTCCGGCCCGCCAGGGCCTCCTCCAGGCCCGCCGGCGGAAGGGTCCCGGAAAAGTAATGGCAGTTCACGTCAACTTCCCTCTCGTCCTGCATCCCCACGGCCACGGCGGCCAGGAAGGGCAGGCCCAGCATATAATAAAAGGCCTCCCGGGCCCGGGGGATCAGGTGGCCGCCCCCCAGGGGCTTCATGGCATAGATGCCTTTCCCCGCCGCCGCTGCCGCCTTCAGGGCCGCCTCCATGTCCTCCCGGGACCCGTCCCGGATGCCGATGCCCTCCAGGTTGAGGAGGGGGTGGATGACGTCGATCTCCGAACAACCGCTGGCGGCCCGGACGGCGGCCACGTGGTGGGTGGAGATCCCCACGGCCCGCACTATGCCCTTCTCCCGGGCTTTTACCAGGTAGGCCAGGGCCTCCCCGTGGCCCTTCAGGGTCAGGGCGCTCTCCTGCTCGTGGAGGAGAAAAATGTCGATACACTCCCGCCCCGTCTCCTTCAAGGCCCGGGCCAGGCTCTTCTCCATGCCCTTTGCCGTGTAGTCGTAGGATTTGCTGGCGAGGACCGCCTCCCCCGTCCACCCCCTGAGACCCTCCCTCAGGCAGGGGTAGGTACCGTAAAGGTCCGCCGTGTCAAAAAAATTAATACCCTGTTCCAGGGCATAGCGAATCAGCCGCGCCCCTGCCGGCCGGGGAAGGCCCGCCTGCAGGGGGGACAGGGTCAGGGTGCCAAAACAAAGGGGAGATACCTGGATGCCCAACCTCCCCAGGGTGTTTCTTATCTCGATGCGGCGCCCCTCATTCTTTGGCATTTTCCAGGTATTTTTCCACCAGTTCTTCCAGGAGTTCATCCCGTTCGATGCGCCGGATGAGGCTGCGGGCGTTGTTGTGGCTGGTAATGTAGGCGGGGTCCCCGGACAGCAGGTACCCGACAATCTGGTTTATGGGGTTGTATCCCTTTTCCGTCAGGGCGGCATGGATCTTCAGGAGGATGTCCCGGGGCTCCGAGAGATCCTCCTCCGTCTTTACATCAAACTTGACCGTCTCATCAAAGGGTTTGGACATGATGCAAACCTCCATTTTCTCAAAGAAACTAGGGCTTCTTTCGCCCCAAAGCCACGGGTCCCCTCTGCTGCCCTTGGGCCGTCCGTTCCTGACTGCTGGTCCCCTCTGCTTAACTCACCTGTCCCAGGCTGCCCTCAGGCTTTGCGGGTCTCCCGGGCGATGCGCCCGGCCGCCTCCAGGGCCTCGGAAAGTTTCTCCGGGTCCCTGCCCCCCGCCTGAGCCATATCGGGCCGGCCCCCGCCGCCGCCGCCGGTGATGGCCGCCGCTTTCCGGAGGATATTGCCGGCGTGGTAACCCTCCTTCACCAGGTCCTCCGTGACGGTGGCCACCAGCTGGACCTTGTCCCCGGCCGTGGAACCCAGGACGATAATCCCGGAACCCAGGGCCTGCTTCAGGTGGTCTGCCATATTCCGCAAAGCCTCCATGCTCTCCGCCTGAACCCGGGCGCTCAGGAGGTTTAAGCCCCCGTCCCGGTTCACCCGGTCCAGGAGGCTCTGGGTCTCCCGGGCGGCCAGCCGGTCGGCGTAGCGCTGGTTCTCCCGGCGCAGTTCCCTAAGCTCCTCCTGGAGCTCCTGGATGCGTCCCGGGGCCTGGTCCGTCGATATCTTGAGGAGGCCCGCGATGTTCTCCAGTTCCTTGAGGCTCTCCCGGAAATAATCCAGGGCGGCCCGGCCGGCCACGGCCTCGATGCGGCGCAGCCCGGCGCCGATTCCCGATTCTCCCGTGATCTTCAAAAGCCCGATCTCCCCCGTGGAGCCCACATGGGTCCCCCCGCAGAGCTCGTTGGAATAATCTCCGATGCTCACAACCCGGACCTCATCCCCGTACTTTTCCTCGAAAATGGCGGCAGCCCCCGACTGGACCGCCTCCTTGTAGGGCTTCAGCCGGGCGCAGACGGGCATGTTTTGCAGGATGGCCTCATTGACGATATTCTCTATTCTAACCAATTCCTTACCGGATAAAGCACCGAAGTGGTTGAAATCGAAGCGGAGCCTTTCCGGGGTCACCAGGGACCCCGCCTGGTTCACATGGTCCCCCAGGACCTCCCGCAGGGCCTTGTGCAGCAGGTGGGTGCCGGTGTGGTGGGCGGCCGTCC
>PWVN01000161.1 GCA_003561835.1 Syntrophomonadaceae bacterium | reverse complement strand
TCCCGCTGCAACCCGCCTTTGAGCAAAAGGATATCGGCGTGCTGAAAGCGGGCGGAGCGTTGGCGTGGTTTAAGGTAGGGCAGTAGGTTCGAGGTTCGAGGTTCGAGGTTCGAGGTTCGAGGTTCGAGGTTCGAGGTTCGAGGTTCGAGGTTCGAGATTCGAGGTGCTAGGTTCGAGGTGCTAGGTTCGAGGTATCTCGCATCTCGCTCCTCGTATCTCGCATCTCGCTCCTCGCATCTCGCATCTCGCTCCTCGCATCTCGCATCTCGCTCCTCGCTCCTCGCATCTCGCCTCTCGCCTTTCGCCTTTCGCCCCCATGTCCCCCTCCCCCTTTACGATTCGTGCTGCGACTACCGCCGATCTGCGACCCCTGGTCGCTTTGGAAAACCGCTGTTTTCGCAGTGATCGCCTCTCCCAGCGCCAGTTTCGTTACCTGCTGACCAAGGCCCATGCGACCACGTTAGTGGCGGTGGAGGCGGATGTCCTGCTGGGCTATGTACTGATTCTCTTCAGTCGCGGCACCTCCATGGCCCGCCTCTACTCGATTGCGGTCGCCAGCGAGAGCCGGGGACGCGGGGTAGCCAAGGCGTTAGTCACCGCCGCCGAGCGCTGCACCCTGGAGGAGGAGCGGGCCTATCTGCGGCTAGAGATTCGCAAGGACAATAGCGCCTCCATCGCCCTCTTTGAAAAATTAGGGTATCGCCGTTTCGGTGAGCTGCCGCGCTACTACGAGGATCAGATGGATGGTTGGCGCTATGAACGGGCCTTATCGCCCGAGCTGCGCCCGCGCTTGGTTAAGGTACCCTTCTACGAACAGACCCTCGACTTCACCTGCGGCCCGGCCTCGCTAATGATGGCGATGCGCGCACTCGATCCGACCGCTTCGTTTGACCGGAAAAGCGAGCTGCGGATCTGGCGTGAGGCGACCACCATCTACATGACCTCGGGACATGGTGGCTGCGGCCCCTTTGGCCTAGCACTAGCGGCGGCGCGGCGCGGCTTTCGGGTCGAGGTGAAGGTCAGCGATGCCGGCCCCCATCTGATCGACTCGGTACGCGACCAGCGCAAAAAAGAGGTCATTCGCCTAGTCCAGGAGGATATGCTCGACCAGTTGGAGAGCCTTCAAGTGGCGGTACACTATGAAGAGTTCAGTGTGGCCGAGCTGGAGCAGCGGTTCGCCGCCGAGGAGATTCCGGTGGTACTTACCAGCTCGTATGCAATCTATCGGGAGAAGTTTCCGCACTGGGTGGTACTCACCGGCAGTGACGAACACTTTATCTATGTGCATGATCCATTCGTGGATTATGAGGAGGGGGAGACGGTGGTCGATTCGATTAACATGCCGATTCCCAAACAGCAATTTGAGCGGATGACCCGCTACGGCAAGCGCCGCTTGCGTGCTGCCGTGCTCATCAGCCGCTTCCCATCTATCGAGGAGTAAATCGTCCGATGCCGGATCACCTGTTAATTGTAGAGCAACCCAAGCAGTGGAAACCGGAGTATCCCGACTACCGAGTGATCGGCGTGAAGGAGTACCTCAGCGATCCCAATTTTGCCGCCATGAGCGGGGCGCGGGTGATCAATCTCTGCCCCAGCCGTCGCTATCTCAGCCTGGGCTACTACTGCTCGCTACTGGCCGAGGCGCGGGGCCATAAGGTGATTCCCAGTGTACGTACCATTCAAGATCTTAGCCGCAAGTCGATCTATAGCCTCGCCACCGTCGATCTCGACCGGCGCTTGCAGCGCCTCTTTACCCGTAGCAAACTCCCTCCCGAAAGCGACCGCATGGAGCTGCCGATTCTGTTTGGGCGCTGCCCCAGTGAAGAGTTGCAGGCAGTGGCGCGTGAACTGTTTGAGATTTTCCCCGCGCCGCTGCTAAGTGTCGAGTTTCGGCTACGCAACGGTGGCTGGCGCATCGACTCGATTCGTACCCTCTCCCTCAGCCGCCTCGCTAGCGAACAGGAGCCGCTGTTTCTCGATGCCCTCGCCCACTACCTCAGCTCCAAGTGGGTACGCGCCAAAGAGCGTAAACGCTACCGCTACGACCTGGCGATTCTGCACAACCCGAGTGACCCCCTCCCCCCTTCGAACCAACAGGCGCTCAAGCGCTTCGTGCGAGCGGCGGCAGCGTTCAAAATTAACGCCGAGCTGATCACCCCCACCGATTTTGGCCGCATCGCCGAGTATGATGCCCTCTTTATTCGCGAAACCACGCGCATCGACCACCACACCTACCGCTTTGCCAAACGCGCCGCAAAGAGCGGCATGGTGGTGATTGATGACCCCGATTCGATTCTTAAATGCACCAACAAGGTCTTTTTAGCCGAACTGCTCGCTGGCCGCCGGGTCGCCTCGCCACGCACCATTATCCTCCGCCCCGATAACCTGCGCGAGGCAGAGGAGGCGCTCAACTATCCGATGGTGCTGAAGATTCCCGATGGAGCTTTCTCTGCCGGGGTCTTTAAAGTGGAGAACCGCAACGAGCTGGAGGAGAGTTCAAAACGATTGTTCAAGGAGTCTGATCTGCTGCTAGCTCAGGAGTATACCTATACCGAGTTCGACTGGCGGGTGGGGATCCTGAACCGTAAACCGCTCTATGTCTGCAAGTATTTCATGTCCCACTCCCACTGGCAGATCATCAACCACAGTGGAAATAAACCCATAGGAGGGCACTCCGAAGCACTCCCGCTCGATGCCGTCCCGCCGAAGATCCTGAAAACGGCACTTAAAGCGGCCAACCTGATCGGCGATGGCCTCTACGGGGTCGATCTGAAGGAGACCAAGAGGGGGGTATTGGTGATTGAGGTCAACGACAACCCCAGTCTGGATGCTGGAGCAGAAGATGAACTCCTCGGCGACGCACTCTACCGCTCCATCATGGCCGAATTCTACCGACGACTAGAAAGTCGTTGAGCGAGGCGCGAGGCGCGAGGCGCTATAGGCGCGAGACGCGAGACGCGAGGTGCGAGATGCGAGGTGCGAGACGCGAGGTGCGAGGTGCGAGACGCGAGACGCGAGGTGCGAGGCGCGAGGCGCGAGGCGCGAGGTGCGAGGCGCGAGGCGCTATAGGCGCGAGACGCGAGGCGCGAGACGCGAGGTGCGAGGCGCTATAGGCGCGAGGCGCGAGGTGCGAGGTGCGAGGCGCGAGACGCGAGGTGCGAGGCGCGAGGTGCGAGGCGCGAGACGCGAGGTGCGAGGTGCGAGAC
>PWVN01000138.1 GCA_003561835.1 Syntrophomonadaceae bacterium | reverse complement strand
GCCAAAATCACGGAACCGGCCCTGTAGACCTCCCCTGTGAGGGTCCTGACGCCGCAAACAACCCCTTCCTGGACCATCAGATCGGTAACAAAGGCATCTTCACGAAGGGTGACACAGGATTTACCCTCAAGCTTTTTCTGCAGGGTAGCCTGGATCAGCCGCCCGGTAGCATCCCCACCGGCATGGAGGACCCGGTCCCGGTGATGGGCCCCTTCCCGGGTCAGGGCAAGCCTGCCGCAGGATGGATCATAATCAAAAGGTGTGCCAAGTTTTTGCAGTTCCCGCACGTACCGGGGCCCCTCCGCCACCAGAAGGGATACAGCATCGGCGTCGCACAATCCTGCCCCGGCCGCCAGGGTGTCCTCCCCATGCCGCTCGGGGCTGTCATCCTCGCCCAGGGCGGCGGCTATCCCTCCCTGGGCCAGCCAGGTATTGGTATCGTTGAGCTTTCCCTTGGTCAGGAGGCAAACCCGGGCAAAATCCGCCGCTTTGTAAGCGGCAAAGAGGCCCGCGATGCCGCTCCCCACCACCAGGACATCATAATCATTACTTGACTTTGCCATAAGATCCCCTCCTTAGGCCACCGCCGCCGCCAGCATCCGTTCCAGGGCCCTTTGGGCCGGCACCCGGATGTTCTCACTGACGGTAATACGGGGGGAAAGGGTCTCCAGGGCCCTCACCACATGGGGCAGGGTTGTGTACTTCATGTTGGGGCAGATCAACCCCGGGTGCAGCAGGAAAAATTCCTTATCCGGGTTCTCCCGCCTGAGCCGGTAGAGGATGCCCATTTCCGTCCCCACGATCAGGCTCTTTGCCTCCGTTTCCCGGGCAAACCGGAGAATACCGCTGGTAGAAAAGGTGTGGTCCGCCGCCTGCACCACCTCCCGGCGGCATTCGGGGTGGACCAGCACCAGGGCATCGGGTTGGGCTTCCCTGGCCTTCAGGACATCCTCGTAGCGGATGCGGTGATGGGTCAGGCAGTAGCCGTCCCAGAGGATCATCTTCTTGTCGGTTCGCTCCGCCACATAGTTTCCCAGATTCTGGTCGGGAACGAAGATAACTTCCTCCGCCTCCAGGGAGTTGACCACCTGGACCGCATTGGAGGAAGTCACACAGATGTCGCTTTCCGCTTTGACTGCGGCCGACGAATTGACATAGGCCACCACAGCCGCCTCCGGGTACTGCATCTTTTTCTCCCGAAGCCCTTCCACCGTTACCATATCGGCCATGGGGCAGCCGGCGGTGATCTCGGGCAGCAAAATCGTTTTTTCCGGCGCCAGGATGGCCGCACTCTCGGCCATAAAATGGACCCCGCAGAAGACGATCACCGGGGCCTCCGTCCGGGCGGCGGTGCGGCTCAAATCAAAGGAGTCCCCCACAAAATCCGCGGCTTCCTGCACCTCATCCACCTGATAGTTGTGGGCAAGGATCACCGCCTTCGTCTCCTTCTGCAGCTCCCTCACCCTATCAAGCAAAAGGTCCTTATCTTCCTTCATGGTGTAATCCCCATCCCCCGTTTTTTGTTTTCCGGGTGCGGCCCGGTTTCTCTCGTTGCTTTAGATTATGGCATTGCGGGGGTGTCTTGTCAACTGTAAATACACAGCCGCAAAAGCTATTCTTCCTCCACCAGGAACCCGGCCCAGCGCAGGGCTTCGGTAATTTCCTGCATGACGGAGGCTTCGGGGGCCTCCAGGGTGTGCATGTGGATGCCTCCCGTCAGGTAGGACAGGGGGTTGGCCTCCGTCTCGGCCAGCTTTTCCAGGAAGATGGAGAGGTCCCGGCGGCTGGCGATCATCAGGCTGCCCCGGAGCTCCCCGTAGATGGGGTGCTCCACAATCACATCCAGCGCCTTCCCCCCCAGGTCCACCACGATGCTCAGTTCTTCCTCGATCCGGTGGCGGTCATGAGTGCTGGTCACCACGGCATAGCAGCAGTTCCCCTGGTTCAGGGCGGGGATGAGGTAACCCTGGGGAGTCGCCAGGATCTGGGAGCCGGAAGCCCTGAGAAGGGCAATGTCCTGGACGATAGCCTGGCGGCTTACCCCGAACCGGGAGGCCAGATCCGCACCGGTGACCGGTTCCCCTGACTGGTTCAACAGGGCCAGTATGGCCTGCCTTCTTGTCTCCGAATCCATAGTACACAACCCCCTAATATCCTTGTTTAGTAATATAGTTTATCCCGGGTACCCTGTCAAGAGCCATAAAAAAAGAGGTGGGCTAAAACCCAACCTCATTCAAAAGGGGCCTTCATGAAGGGATTAAAGGGTGATGTTTGCCTCTGTCGGCCCAGCTGCTTTGCCAACGGTGTTGTATCGAGTTCAACAATGGCAACCTTGCTCTATTACTCGAACCTCGAACCGCCCCATTTTGCCGTCTAACCCCTGCTGCTGTTCTCCTTGTCCAGGAGGGCAAAGAGGGGTTTTTCGTAGGGACCCCGGCCAAAATCGGCGATGATTTTCCTCCCCTTCTCCTTCAGGAGCCAGCGGGCAAAAAGGGAAGCGTCCTTCAATCTGGAGGAGGGGACCTTTTCCGGGTTTACCAGGGTCAAAACGAAGGTGTTCTCCAACTCCGGGCAGGGAACCGGGGAGGTGTCCAGGAAGACCCGGTAATCCCCCTCGCCCCGGGAAAGACGGTAGGAGGCCATATCCGTCAGCATGTAGGCCCCTTTCCCCCTGGCAAAGCCCAGGGCCCCCAGGTTGCCGGCAACCCCGGGGTACAGCTTGTACCAATCCCCCGCCGGCGCCGTGCCCGCCTTCTCCCAGATTTCCAATTCCCTGAGGTGGGTCCCGGAGTGGTCCCCCCGGGTTACAAAGGGGGCCCGGGCCCCGGCGATCCGGCGGAAGATATCCGTGATGTGTATCCTGCCCTTCACGGCGGCAATCCCTGCCGGATCCGACAGGGGGCCCACCAGGGCGAAGTCATTGGTCATGACGGGGTATTGGTAAGCACCCCAGCCTTCCTCCATAAACTCCCTTTCCAGTTCCGGGGCGTGGGTCAAGACCATATCCACCCGCCCTCCCCGGGCGATTTCCAGGGCGCGGCCGCTGCCTGCGGCCAGGTGGCGGACAAACAGGCCCCGCTCGTTATAAAAGGCTGTCTCCAGGGCATCCAGAAGCCCGGTTTCCACCGGTTCCATGGTGCTGGCCAGGAGCAGGAAGTTTTTTTCCCCTTCTTCTTCCGGGGCTGCATCGGGAATTGACTGGATATTGCCCGTCCTGCGCAGGAAGTCCGCCAGTTCCCGGTCCACCCGGCCTTTAAAATCCTTGTATTCCCTGAGGATATCTTTCCCCTCCGCCGTGAGAAGGGCGCCTCCCCCGGCATAGCCCCCCGCCTGTTTTTCCAGCAGGGTCACCTTGAAGGCCTTCTCCGCCTCCTGCAGCAGTCCCCAGGCATACCGGTAAGATACGCCGGCCTTGGCGGCCGCCTGGCTGATGGAGCCGTACAGCATAACATACTCCAGCAGGACAAAGAGGTCGTTTCCGGACAGGCGCTTTTCTTCTTCTATTTCCAGTAAGATCTTAAACACTTTTACAGCCACCTCAATACCGTTATGGCTGTATTATAGCAAATTGAGGAAGCCTGTACAAGAAAGTCCCCCCCGGAGCGCGGTCAAGTTTCTCGGGGGTTGCTCAGGGGTTTGCCGAGGTTAAAACCCCCTCCCCATTTAAGTAATCGCCTGTATAACTGATGTTACTCCCCCTTCGGTTCAGCTGTTTTTTGTCCGGATCCCCACCAGGCGCATCCTGATGGAGTAAATACACCCCATGATCAAGAAGGCCCACATCATACCCACCACAAGGGCCAATACCCCCGTTGCCAGGGTAAAGATCTTATCCTCTGTTTTTTGGGCTGTCCGAAGCAGCGCGAGGCCGGCATAAAAAAGCAGGGTCCCTAAGGCGCCAAAGGGTATCAGCATCTCCAGCCGGGGTGTGGCAAAGAATACGGCAATCAGCAGCAGAACGGCGCCGGAGATAATATTGGACCCTCCGGTGCGGGCGCCGAAACGGTACTGGGCGGCCAATCCTCCCGCGCCATGGCACATGGGAAAACCGCCAAAGGGAACGGAGAACAGGCACATGGCGCTCATGCTGAGCAAAAGCTGTTTTTCCTTTACCTTGCGGTCCAGCAGATCCGTGATCAGCAATGATGTGGCCAGTACCGCATTACCCAGCGTCAGGGGTATTTGGGGCAGGGTGGCTGCCGTAAAGCCCCTGAAGAAATCCGGGCCTCCCGGCAGGGCAAAGGCAGGGACGGTCATGAAGGACAGGGGGGGCAATCCAAAGCGGAAGATGCCCACCCCAATGCCCAAGAGAAAGACCACCAGGGCAGAAATGTCCAACCGCGAGAAAAAGGTAAAGGCCAAAATGATGGCAAAAGCCGTAATGCCCAGGTAAATGTCCTGTCCCATCATGTGCAAGGCCTGCTGCATGAGGGTAAGCCCCAGCCCCAGCTGGATTCCCCGGATCAGGGGAACGGGAACGGCCCTCTTGATCAGGTCCATGGCTCCGGTTATGGCGATCAGCAGTAAAACAAGCCCCATGCCGATCCCGGCACCGGCAATTTCTGCGCTGGAGAGACCTTCCGCGATGGCGATAACCCCGATGGCCTTCATGGGTTCAACGGGCATGGGCATTTTGTAGTAAATACCGGTGACCAGATAGGCAATGCCGAAGAAAAAAAACATTCTGGCAAGATCCATATCTGTCACCACCGAAACACCGATCACAATGGGCAAAAGAGTGCCGTAATCCCCCAAAGCGCCGGCGGTTTCTTCCAGGGTAAAGCGAAAGTTCTTTTCTTTCATGGGACTCACCTCGACAAAACCGGTTTTGCGTTTCTCTAGTAGATCATCCGCCCTTCCACATAGAGGCGGGTTTTTTCATGCTCGGCCTTCGAAAAAATCTTTTTGGCCGGGCCCATCTCCACCACTTTCCCATCATCGATGAAGATTACCTCGTCGGCGATCCTGCGGGCCTGGAAAACATTGTGGGTTACCATGACCACGGTCATCGAGCCGGCACGGCTCATCTTGCGGATCATTTCTTCAATCACCTCGACATTGCCGGGGTCCAGGTTTGCCGTCGGCTCATCAAGAAGCAAAAGTTCCGGGTCAAAGGCTACGGCCCTGGCGATGGCCACCCTCTGGGCTTCCCCTCCCGACAGGGTATCTGCCCGGCGATGAGCCAGGTCCGCCATACCCAGCTGCTCCAAAAGCTGCCCAACACGCCGGTCTATCTCTGCGGGGCTGTATTTGCGGGCCCTTAACCCATAAGCCACATTATTCCAGACGCTGTCCCTGAACAGCAGGGTTTTTTGAAAAACCAGGGCCATGCTTCGCTGCAGCGCCAGGCGTTCCCGGCCGTTACCCGGCAGGGGTTTCCCCTTGAAATGATACGTGCCGCTGCTGGGAGGCGTCAGCAGGTTGATAATGCGCAGCAGGGTGGTCTTGCCGGCCCCGCTGGGCCCGATTATGCCATAGATTAAACCCTTTTTCAGAACCAGGCTGTCCACCTGCAGCACTTCCCTATCATACTCTTTATATATCCCTGTTAGCTCTACCAGTACTGCTTCCTGCGCCATCGCTTCTGCCTCCCTTCTGAATATTGTAAAGGGCCGAGTTGATCACAAAGGAGATCATCAATAAGATGATTCCCAACCCGATGGCGAATTCGAAGTTCCCCCGTCGGGTTTCCAGGACAATGGCCGTCGTCATAACCCGGGTCCGCCCGTCAATATTGCCCCCCACAATCATCACTGCCCCCACCTCGGCCACTACGCGGCTGAACCCCGTAATGATGGCCCCCAGGGTGGCAATCCGGGATTCCCGCACAACCGTCCAGGCGGCCAGGGCGGCGCCTGCCCCCAGGGAGCGGGCCGTTTCTTCTACCTCGCTTCCCTGGGCCCTGATCCCCACCATGGTCAAACCGGTGATGATGGGGGAGGCCAGGAAAACCTGGGCAATGACCATGGCTGAGGGTGAATAGAGCAGCCCAAGCACCCCCAGGGGCCCCTGCCTTGAAAGAATCAGGTAAATGATCAGGCCTGCCACAACGGGGGGCATGCCCATGAAGGTGAAGATCAATTTATTCAAAAAGCGGGTCCTTTTTTCCGGTTTCAAACCGAGGAAGGTGCCCAGGGGAACTCCCAGTAACGTGGCGATCACAATGGCCGTTATCGAGACCCGCAGCGAAAGAAAGACGATTTCCAAAAGGGAAGGATCAAAAGCCAGAATCAAGCGAAAGGCTTCAATTACTCCATTCATCAGTCTCGACAATGTTTTACCTCCAAAAAGGGGGTACATCCATACCCTTCAAAGTTTTTCCGGTAACTGCTGCCTGCAAAGATGCACCCTCTTTGAATTCTCGTTATTCCAACCCGTAACCCGGGAAGAACAGGGTTTCCCCGTTAACCTGATAGGAGTTGATCAGATTCTGCCCTTCCTCCGACATTAAAAACTCGATATATTTTATGGCAGACTCATATTTGACGTGGGAATGCTCTTTTGGGCTGACGACCATTACCCCGTACTGGTTGAACAAAACCGGGTCGCCTTCCAAAAGGATAACCAGGTCCAGGTTGTTCTTCATGGCCACGTAGGTTCCCCGGTCGGTCATGGCGTAACCCAGTTTTTCATTGGCCATATTCAGGGTATCGCCCATGCCCTGGCCGATGGAAAGATACCAGCCCTGGCCTTCCGGGTTGATGCCTGCACCATCCCACAACCGCAGCTCCATGCGGTGGGTCCCGGAATCATCTCCCCGGGAAACAAAGGTATGTCCCCCACCAGCGATTGAGCTGTAAGCAGCAGCGACCCTATCCACCTGCATCACGCCGGCCGGGTCGCCCTCAGGGCCAACGATGATGAAATCATTATACATCACATCATGGCGGTCCACAAAGGCGCCTTCCCCCACCAGCCTTAACTCCGAGGCCCGGTCGTGCACCAGCAGAACATCGGCATCGCCGCGCCTTCCGGTTTCCAGGGCAGCTCCCGTACCCTGAGAAACGACCTGTACTTCTATTCCGGTTTGTTCGGTAAAAATCGGGTTGAGGAAATCCAGCAGGCCGGAGTCATAGGTGCTGGTCGTGGTTGCCAGGATTATGAAATCGCCCGTGAGGCCATCATCCGGCCGAGCACCCCGGGAACACCCGGCAAATAAAAGCAGGGAAATTGCAAGGGCCAGAACCAACAGTGATTTTGTGAAAAGGCTTTTTCTTTGAAATATTGGACATTTCCCCTCCGTTTTTTTGGATTAGATGTGCACCGTTGTGCATAACGGGCATAAAAAAGGTCGTTATGTTCATTCCATCATAGCGTATTAATATTATTTGACATAGTTTGAAAAAGTCCTTCTGTTGGATAAAAAAAATTGGTTCTGTCCGCCATAAATCACTTCAAGCGTTTTTTCTCCGCAGGATCCACCGCCAGCAGATCAGGGCAGAGGCCGGGATGAAGAGGAAGAACAGGGCAGCCGAGGCCCTGTAGAGGATCGGATGGCCCCCTGAAACCCGCGTATGAAGAGGGTAATGCTCCTGCCGGGATGCCCCGTCCCCGCCGGGGGCTTCCGCGGCGGCCCCTTCCTGGAGGAGGGCGGCCGGCAGCAGGAGTTCGCTCGGGGGGGTTGTAAACCCGAAGGGGTTTATGTAGGTCCTCCCCCCTTCCCCCACCACGACCGCCCGGACGTAGGAGCCCAGGCCCGGTGTATCCTGGTAGAAAAGGGTCCCGCCCCGGTGGATTTCCTCTCCCATAGAAATCCAGTAGACTTCCGTATGGTGTTCCGCCCGGATGGTAATGGCCTCCCCGTCAGCCCGGATATCCCGGATGACGGGGGCCGGGGAACTCCCGGGCTGGTGGGAAAAGTAGAAGCGGCCCTCGATCATGGCGGCCTTGAGCTCCTCCTTTGACAAATCCTCCAGAAGGAAGGAGTTGAAGTTCTTCCCTATCTGGGAGGCCAGGTGCATATCGTCGTTGGAAAAGCCCCAGACGGGCCGGTGGGGCATCAGGGCCTTCAGGAGGTAGTCCCACAGTTCCCGGTCCCTGGGGTAGCGGTCCCCCTGGTTGTATACTTCCAGGCCCACCAGGCGGGGGTGCTGAAGGTAGTAGGGCGCGTACCAGGTCCAGGCCTCGGGGCTGTGGTAGCGGCCGGGGTGAAAAAAGATGGCCAGGCCCCCGGCTGCGCCAATGGCTTCCAGGTTCTCGGCCACGCTGCCCCGGGGGCGGCCGGATGTGTCGCTGAAATAACTGCCCAGGTGGTTGTGGTAGGATAGCTCGTTCCCCTGAACCGCCAGCATGCCCAGGTGTTCCGGGTTTCGGCCGTAGGCTTCCCAGGGCCAGGTGGGGAGGGGGGTGCTGCCCATGTTGTCGTGGTCGGTGATGGAGAGAATGGTGTATCCCAGGGCTTTGTAGGAGTCTATGACCTGGGCTGCAGACATCCGGCCGTCGCTTTTCGTGGTGTGGGTGTGGAGGTTCCCCTTGTAATGGCCGGTCTCATGCCAGTTCACGTGTTCATAGGGATTGAGAACCAGTTCCACCTGGCTGGGGATAGGAGAGATTACTGAAGGGGGCGAGGCGAAGGTGGGAATCGGGAAAAGGGCAAGGCAAAGGGAAAGCACTGCCGCAGCCGTTAGGATGAATCTGGCTCCCCTTCCCCTCCAGGAGCGGGTCATCTGCAAAACCTCCCCTCATTTCCGCAATTATAACACCCGGGGAATACACTTAACAAGATATTTTCATATTTATATCGTCCCCGTGAATCTTTTAAATGAAATCCCTTCGCCGGAGCAAAATTCGGTCTCCCGACAGGATTTTCGTAAGGGTGCAGAGAAACTGCATATAGTCGAGCGTACGTGGAGAGACGTAAAATTTAAGGGGTTGAAGCGCATGAAGATAAAACTGACAGGAAATTGTTTGACGACGGCCATGGGGATTCTCCCCCACGGGGATGCGAACAAAGCCCTGGAACTGGCCCTATCGGTGGATATCCCTTTCTGGCCCCAGCTGCCCAAGGTGAGTTTTTACGAAGACATGTATGTGCAGATATCGGAGCATTTCCCCGGCATCTCCCTGGACATGGAGGGGCAGGCCATCGCCTTCTCCCTGGAGGGTTTCTACGGCGAACTGGAGGCTTACCTGAGCCACTGGGAGGAGGAGAGCTTTTTTCGCCTTTCTCCCCGGTATTCGGCCGTCTATCACAAGTTCCTGGAACAGGACCTCTCCGCCTTCCCCCATATTCGGGGCCAGAGCATCGGGCCAGTCAGCTTCGGCCTGAAAATCCTGGATGAGAAGAAACGGCCCATGATCTATCAGGAAGAAGTAAGGCAGCTCATATTTGACTTTGTCGCCAGGAAGGTGGGCGCCCAGTACCGGGAAATGGAGGCCCTGCATCCCGGGGCCTTCGTCTGGGTGGATGAACCCGGCCTGGAAATGGTCTTCATGGCCTTCACCGGCTATACCGGGGAAAGAGCCCTGGAGGATTATCGAACCTTCCTGGAGAACTATCCCGGGCCCAAAGGGGTCCACCTGTGCGGAAACCCCGACTGGTCCTTCCTCCTGCAGCTGGACCTGGACGTCCTCTCCATCGATGTCCTGGCCCGGGGGCATATCTTTACCCGCTACAGCGGGGAAATCAAGGCCTTTCTGGACCGGGGCGGGATTATCAGCTGGGGCATAACCCCCACCCTGACGGAGGAGTACCAGGCGGAAAGCGCCGCGTCCATGATCGGGAAACTGGAAGAGATGTGGAGGTACCTGGAGGGGAAGGGGATCCCCTACGAGAAGATCCTCTCCCAGGCCTGGCTGGCTCCCGCCCGCTGCTGCCTCATCAATGCCGACGGGATCAAGACTGTGGAGAATTCCTTTGCCCTGCTGAAGAGAGTCTCCGACCATTTCAAGGCCAGGCTCGCATAAAAAGCGGGACAGGGGGACAGGGACTTTGTCCCATTAGGGGTAAGGGGGTACGGTTCGTTTTTACCGGGGGGGGTCTGACTGCACAAAAGGATAGATTAAAGAGGCTTCCATTTCTTTTTTGAAATGGAAGCCTTTCCTGTTGCAGAAAAAAGGAGGATTGGAGCTACTGCAGGGGTGTACGCTCCGTTGCCTTCCTGTTGCCGGTGGTTTGGCCTTCAAACACCTGCTCAAGGCCCCGCACCAGGCTGTCGTCCTCCAGGACACTGTAGATGTGGTACGCCAGGTCTTCCCGGTTTAAGAGAATTTCTTCCAGGGCTTCCACGGTACCGAAATCCTGCAGGTCGTGGGCCCTTTTGATCTGTTCCCTGATTTTTTGCTGCATCCGCATCTCATGTTCCAGGTCGTTCCGCAGCATATCCCGCATGGTATAGCGGCCTTCCGCCTCGTGCTTTATATAGGACATCTCATGTTGGGTCACCGGATGGGCCGTGGGGATCCCTCCCAGCCTGGCAATCCTCTCACCGATTTTGTCGATGTGCTCGATGGTTTTTTCCACGTGCTCATCCAGCATATGGTGCAGGGAGAAGAAGGATTCGGGCCCTTCCGTCAGCCAGTGGTGTTTGTTGTACTGGTGGAGGGCCACGTGCAGGGCACAGTTGTGCTCATCCAGCTTTTGGGCCATCTCCATGCGGATTTCGTGGGAAAGGCTGATACCCGATCCTTTTACCGTTTGCGGGTTTTGCCTCTTACACATCTCGTGTCCGGGCTGCATCCCGGGCAGGTTCATCATCTGCTCATTTACGTCAATCTGCTGATTATCCATGAAAATCCCCCTTTTTAGTTTGATTAACCTTCTTTATTTTGCCCATTAAAAAGAGGGATACTTCTATTCCTGGGGATTACTTTTTGGCAAAAGCGGCTTTTTTGCACATGGGAACGGATCGTTACATTTACAATTATTAACATTTATAAGAACTTTCTCTTGTTCTTGTTGAGTAAGTTTACTTAAAGGCCTGACCCCGAAAGTAAACTTACCAGTAGGAGCGGAGGTTGTCCAGGTAGTTCATGACGGCGTTTTTCAGGGCTTCGACCCCCATGATGGAGCAGTGGATCTTCTCTTCCGGCAGGCCGTCCAGGTAATCCACGATGTCGGCTTCTGTTAGGGCCAGGGCTTCGCCGATATGCTTGCCCCTGACCATCTCCGTCAGGGCGCTGCTGGTGGCGATGGCCGCCGCACAGCCCCGCAGCTGAAATTTGATATCCTCGATGACCTTCTCCCCGTTCACCTTGATGTAGACGACCAGGTAATCGCTGCATTCGCCGCTTCCCGCCTCCCCCACACCGTGAGGTTTGTATATGACCCCAACATTCCTGGGGTTGTTGAAGTGCTCGAATACTTTTTCCGAATAGGTTTCCATCCCCTGCACCCTCCCGTGTCCCCGTTTCTTCCCCGGGTTGTTCTTTTCAAAATCTTTTCAAACTGCCACCTACTTATTATTTGTCGCCGGCTGCAAAAATCCTTCTCCGCGTTTCAAACCTCATAAAAAAGAGAGCCGGAGCTCTCTATACATGGATATAGACCTGTTCCCGGGCTGACCTACTGGGATTTCGGGGTGGATTTCCGATCAAAGCGTTTCAGCACCTTGTAGAGGGCGAAAAAACCTGCCAGAACCAGGACCGCGTAGGGCAGGGCGCGGAAGGAAAAGACGAAGAAATTGGCGGCACCGTTGATTAAGGTGTTCAGGCTTTCCGTCAGGGCGATCTTGGCCCGTTCCCAGGCCCCCTCAAAGCCGATGGCCGTAACCCCAGGGGTGGCCGTCACCGTTCTGCGCAGGCTGATGGTGATGGTGGAAAGGCTCACCCGGTCTCTCAGGTGGATGAACTGGGCGGTGAGGGACTCGATATCCCCGCGGATGCGCACCAGTTCCCGTTCGATCTGCAGGATCTCCTCCACCGTCTCGGCTTTCTCCAGGATTTCCGTGTAACGCTCCTCCTGGCGAGTCAAGTTGCTGATGCGGGCCTCCATGTCCACGTACTGTAGGGTGACATCGCTTTCCCCCGTGTTGCTGTATGTACTCTTCCCGATATCTTCCTCCAGAAAGAGCATGGTGGCATCGAAGTGCTGCTGGGGGACCCGGACCGTCAGGCTGCTGGACTGGTAATCGCCCCGGGGGTCGGAGTAAAAGTTGCTGCCGGCGATAAAGCCCCCTTTGCCTTCCACAAAGCTGCGGATTTTT
>PWVN01000249.1 GCA_003561835.1 Syntrophomonadaceae bacterium | reverse complement strand
TAATCACAACTGGCTCCTTAGGGACATCTCGCATCCCAGCCGTCACCCCGGTCTCCACCTCGGCGATTGCATCGACCACCTCAAGACCGGCGACCACCTGACCAAACACCGCATAGCCCCAGCCGTCAAAGCTCGGGTAGTCGAGGTTGGAGTTGTCGCGGTGGTTAATAAAAAACTGCGAGGTGGCGGAGTGGGGGGCGTTGGTGCGGGCCATGGCGATGCTGCCGCGCAGGTTTTTCTTGCCGTTTTTCGCCTCGTTCTCAATCGGATCACCGGTCGGCTTGCGCTGCATCGCGTGATCGAAGCCGCCTCCCTGAATCATAAAGTCGCGAATCACCCGGTGAAAAATGGTGCCGTCGTAGAAGCCATCATCGACATAGGTCAAAAAATTGCGCACCGACTCCGGCGAGCGCCGGGGATCCAGCTCCAACTCCATGGTACCGAGCGAGGTCTCGATCAGCACCCGAGGGGCGCTGCTGGCGTGGGCAAAGGGGGAGAGGGCAAACAGGGTAAGCAGTAGCAGGGGTCGTAACATCAGTAATCTCCAGGTAAACTTACGGGTTCAAGAGGGGGCGGCGAGAGCCGCTAGCCCTTCGGTGATGGGGGACAAGCCGGGGTGGGGCGGTGAGTAGCCCCCCCCGATCACCGCTAGGGCGTGCAGTATAACATAGCGGTCGCCCCGTCCGATTCTCGTACCCGGTAAGGGTTCTCCTTAATCGGTTTGAAGGTAGTGTATATCGCCTTCGCTTTGGTCTGTATACATTCTCAAAATCAATCGTTGAAATCCCCTCTCCTTGAGTCGATAAAATGTATATCGCCTGCGTTTCGATTCGATCTGTATACATTTTCAAAATAAATTGTTGAAAGCTCCCCTCCTTTAGTCAATAATTCAGACCAACCCCCTCCCGCCAAATAGGATCGCCCCATGTACCACGCTGTCGATCTCTCACGTCGTCGTCTGCTAACCGCCGCTGCGGCCCTACCGCTAGCCGCACTTCCTCTGCAAGGGATCGCCCGGCAGATGCCACTTGCGCAGATCTCCCTCATGCACCCAGTACGCTTTTTCGGCGGACTGCTGTTCGATGTAGCCTATGCCGTCGTCGTCGATGTCACGAGCAGCGGCTACGGCAGCGAATGGGTTCGAGGAGAGATTCAGGCGCTCCGCGAGCGCTCCGCGACCCCAGCCGTTGCCAGCGCCTTGCCGCGCACCCTCTCCGCCCCCCCGAGCGGCGAGACCCGCTTTTCCCATCCGGTCTACAAGGTCTCGGTAGTGCGCATGGGCATTGTTGACTGGCAAGCGCACGAACGCCGACAGATCGCCCTCCGCCTGCAAGACCCGGCCCAGCGACAACGCTTCGAGACCTTGCGCGACTACCTCAAAGAGGAGAAGATTCGGGTCAAACTCGCAGATGGCGAATACTCCCAGCGGGTCACCAGCGACACCACCCCCGACGACTTGGCCACCCTCGACTGGCTGCACATCGACAGCGAGCGAGTCCCGCTGCACTACAAGAACCTCATTGATGCAACAGGGGTTAAGGTGTTTGAGAACTGGTACGTCTGATTGACCATGATACGCCTACACCACCTCATCCTCCTCACCGCCCTGTGCGCCATCGCCCTGCCGACCCTCGCACAGGAGCGCGGCAGCCTCTCCGTCGTAGAGGTACAGACCATGCGTAACGCACAGATACGCATCGCCCTCCCGGGCGACCCTCCCCAAGGTCGCCCGATCCCCGCCACGATCACCCCGGCGCAGTTAATTCGCGCCGAACTCCTCGACTTCAGCGGCCAACCCCTCACCGCACTTCCCCCCTGGTTGAGCAAGTTCACCCAACTGCGCCACCTCAACCTCGCCAACACCGGAGTACGAATCGGCGGAGTCGAACCGATGCGCTCCATGCCCCACCTAGAGATCGTCAACCTCTCCGGAAATCCGTTGTTTGACCGAGGGGGTGATGCCACCGCGAGCAACGCCCTCTGGGCCGCCCTGCCCAACCTGCGCGACCTAAACCTCGCCAACACCGGCGGCACCACCGCCCACTACGGCAACCTTGGCCAACTGCGCAACCTCCACCGGCTCGACCTCTCCGGCAACCGCATCGAGTCGCTCGGCGACCTCAAACTGGCCAGCCTGAGCCGCTTGCAGCACCTCACTCTAGCGCATAACGCCCTGCGCAATCCCGACCCCAGGGAACTCCCACAGGCCAGCTTGCAGAGCTTGGATCTCTCCCGCAACCGCATCTCCCAACTGCGCTACCAGGGCGACCTGCCCAACTTGCGCACGCTGCACCTAAGCGGTAACTCCGGCCTCAAGCTGGATGAGGAGTATGGCGACCTCTTCGTGCTGCAAGCCTTGGTGGGTGCCGACTTTGACAGTAATGCAGAGATTCCTCGGGGATTGCGGGAGCGGTTGGAGCGAATTGGTGAACAGTGGGATCGAGCGACCACCGGTCAAAAAATCGGCTTTCAAGGGCGCTACCGCAATAACGGCGACGGCAGCGTCACCGATACCGTGACTGGCTTGCAGTGGATGCGCTGCGCCATCGGTCAGCAGTGGCAGGGGGGAACCTGTAACGGTGAGGCAAAGGGGATGAACTGGGAGGCGGCCAAGCGTGAGCGTGCTACCCTTGCCGGACATCGCGACTGGCGCTTGCCGACCCGAGAAGAGCTGCGCACCCTGGTCTACTGCAGCAGCGGCCAGCCTGCGCATTTCAATGACAGTGGAAACTCTTGTCAAGGGGAGTATCAACGCCCGACCATTGATCTGGAGGCTTTTCCAAGCGCTCCAGCGACATGGTTTTGGTCTTCGTCGGCCCATTCCGGCGATTCGAGTTACGCATGGAACGTTAGTTTCAGCAATGGGAACGACAGCCACGGCCACCGGGGCAGCGGCAATGCCGTCCGGTTGGTGCGAGGCGGACAGTGACTTTGCTTTTTGCAGAATTACGGTAAAATATAGAATGGTGGTTCTTGACCATCGCCCCGGCCAAAACGCTACCCCACAACTCCCTACTGGGGTGCGGAATGTCGCTTAAAAGGTAAATAGTGAAAGAGTATGAAAATATTACACCCTCACTATATTGTCGATGCAAACCAAAATAAAACTTCAGTCGTTTTGCCGATCGAAGAGTGGAATGAAACCCTAAATGCAATGGAAGAACTTGAAGATATACAAGCATATGATGATGCCAAAGCAATCAATGATGAAATATTGC
>PWVN01000250.1 GCA_003561835.1 Syntrophomonadaceae bacterium | reverse complement strand
AGGAGGAAAAAGAGTGAAAAAGGGATTAATCAAAAATCCCATGGTGATTATGGGGGGAGTTATTGTAGTGCTGGTTTTGACCCTGCTGATCCTGGCCACACCCCTTAGAGGGATATTCTTCCCGGAAAAAACGGCACCCCAAATTTCCCTGGAGTTGGCTTCAGACCCCCAGTTGGAGGAAGAAAGCGGCCGGTACCGGTTCGAAGTACAGGCGGCGGTTTCCGGAAACCCGGTTCCGGAAGTAACGTTTAACCGGGATGACAGCCTGGGGGAGGCGGGAGAGAACCGGGTTTTCATCTTCTTGGATCCAGGAGAAAGCTTTCTCTTGACAGCGGCAGCCGTTAACTCCCGGGGCCGCGGGGAAGACAGCCTGGAATTGACAGTCGAAATGGAGACAGCAGAAAATGGTGAAGAGAAAGAGGAAGAGGACGCCCACGATGCTGAGGCCGTTCTTCAGGATCAGGGAAACCCCCACCACCGTTTCCAGGGCATCGGCCAGCATGCCTCCCACCACAGGGACCAGGGCCCCGGTGGCGAATTTGGCCGTCCGCAGGGTCACGGCATCAGCCACGGACCCGGCCACCCCCTGGATGGCCGTAACGCCGATGAAGACGGTTAAGGAAAAGCCCATGACCCAGACGGCGCAGTCCTTGAAGAGGCCTGCCAGCCGGTTGACGGGGTATTTGTCCGTCAGGTGGTTGACGATGGACAAAACGGTGGTCAAGTAGATCAGGGGAAAGACCACGTTCATGACCACGGTGGAAAAGAAGTTAACCGTGAAGATGACCAGGGGGTGGAAGATGGCGGCGGAGGCCAGGGAGCCCAGGGAGGCCAGGAGCACCAGAAGCAGGGGCAGAAAGGCCAGGATGATATCCACCATGCGGTTTATGGCATCCCGGCCGATGCCGATGGCCACGTTGAAGCTGGTGATGGCGATGCTGATCAGGACCAGGAAGATGACGGCCTGGGCCAGGGGCGCCAGGTCTTCCGAGGAGAAGGCCCGCTGCAGGTTCTTCAAAAGGGAAGCCACCACAGCCAGCACCAGGAGTTTCCCCAGGAGGTTCATATTGATGAGAACTTCTTTCCACAGGTACTGCCAGAATCCCGCCATCAGGCCCCCCAGGCCCACCGGTTCTTCCCTCTCCTGCATCCAGGAGAGGATATCCCGCCAGTGGAAGGAGGGCAGGTAATCCCCCATCTCGTCCTCCAGCTCCTGCCACAGCCGGTCCAGGACGGTAAAATCCAGCTCCTCTTCCAGGTCTCCCTCCGGGGCCTGGCCCAGGGCCGCAGCCGGCCCGGCGGAAAGGAGCAGCAGGAAGGCTATGACGACGGCAGCGGCGGCTGCTTTTTTACCCCTGTACATGACGACCACCCGCTTCACGGTAAGAAGTTTACGATGCTTTCCAGGACCAGGAGGATGATGGGAACGGCCAGCAGGAGGATGAGGATTTTCCCGGCAAATTCGATCTTGCCGGCCACCATTTCCTCATTGGCATCCTTGCAGACCTGGGAGCCGAATTCAGCGATGTAGGCGATGCCCACCACCTTCAGCAGGGTATCCAGGAAGAGAAAATTCACGTTGGTCCCCGCCGTCAGGTCCCCCAGGGCCGCCACCACCGCCCGCAGGTGGTTGACCACGTACAAGAAGACCAGGATGCCTACCACGGTGGACAGGAGGACGGCATAGCCCGTATACCCTTCCTGTCTCAGGAGGCGCAGGATGATGACGGCGGAAAAACAGAAGATGACGACCTGAAGGATTTCCATGGCGCCCCCGCCCCTCAGTAAAGGTTGAAGATGGTCCGGATATTGCTGAAGAGCTCGCTGATGAGCTGGATGACCAGCATGAGGACGATGACCACCCCCGCCAGGGTCAGCATCTGGCTTTGTTCTTCCTTTCCCGCCTGCTTCAAAACCACGTTCAGGATGGAGATGACGATGCCTATGGCCGCTATTTTAAAAATGAGGTCAAAATTCAGTGAATACACAAGGCTTTACCTCCTCAGAAAAACAGTATGGCAAAGGCCAGCCCCCCCAGGAGCCCCAGGTAACGCCAGACCCGCACATTCTTGTTCCTTTCCCCCTCCGCCTCCAGGACGAGGCGCTCCACCTCCCGTTCCAGCAGCTTCAGCTGCCTGACCTGCCCGGTACTGTCGCTGTCCCCCTCCAGAACCGTGCCCAACTGGCCCAGGACATGGAGGTCCCGGCGGGTCAGGGCCGTCCCCTCCCGCTTCTCCTCCAGGGCCTCCCGCCAGGCCTGGCGGGGATAGGCCTGGCCCTTTTCCAGTTTCCGGCCGGCGGCGATGAAGATGCCCGCCACCGGCTCCTCCAGGCGCAGGGAAATCTTTTTGAAGGCGGTGGGCAGGGGCGTGCGCATGTAGGAGATCTCGCTGCCCAGAATCTCCAGCCCCATATGCAGGACCGTCAGCTGCCGGTGGCGGTCCACGAAGCGCTGGCCCAGGAGGAAGCCCGCGTAGGAGCAGGCCCCCACCATCAAAAGGGCCCCGGCTATTTTAAAGAAGAGCACTTCAAGACACCTCCCCCCCTCACGGGTTTGCCTTCCCCGTCCAGGACCGCCTCCAGGGTCCCGGCCCGGCTGCCCGCTGCCAGGATGACAAACCGCTGGAAATAGCCCTGACCGATGATCTCCCGGAAAACAGGCCGCTCCTGGAGATCCCGGAAGCTGGCGCCGTGGGCCGAGGTGATGACCGCCACCCCGGCCTTCAGGGCCTCCTGCAGGGCCAGGACATCCTCCTGCCGGCCGATCTCGTCGGTGATGATGACCTGGGGGCCCATGGAGCGGATGAGCATCATCATCCCCTCGGCCTTGGGGCAGGCATCCAGGACATCGGTGCGGGGGCCCACATCCAGCTGGGGCACCCCCTGAAAGGAGCCGCAGAGCTCCGAGCGTTCGTCCACCACCCCCACCCTAAGGGGCGGGAGGTGGGGGGTGCCGCCGCTCAAGAGGCGGGCCAGGTCCCGGAGCAGGGTGGTCTTGCCCTTGCGGGGAGGCGAGATGATCAGAGTGGGGACAAGGCCCCCGCCCCCCCTCTGAAGCAGCAGGGGCAGGAGGGGCCCGGCGGCGTCCAGGACCTGGCGGGCCACCCGGATGTTGACGGAGGAGAAGGAACAGAGGCGCTTCACCCGGCCCCCTTCCAGGATGGCCCGGCCTGTCAGGCCCACCCGATGGCCGCCGGGGACGGTGATATAACCGTGCTT
>PWVN01000040.1 GCA_003561835.1 Syntrophomonadaceae bacterium | reverse complement strand
CGTAGGCGTTGAAGGTGCCGGAAAGCCGGGCGCTGTGGGCCATAGTCCCCTGCCGAAGCCCCGGGTAGAGGTGAGAGAGCAAATCCCCGCAGGCTGTAAGCCCCGCCGGCTGCAGGAAGCGGTTGAGCCACCACTCCCCTTCGTCCAGGGCCTCCCGTCCCTGGCGGGGGGCAAACCCCCGGGGCCCCGCAAGCTCTGCAGCCAGGGATGAATAGTCCTTTTTGGAGTCCCCTGTTTTAAGCCGGTGGACCTGCAGGAGCAGGGGGGAGGGAAAGAGGCCCCGGCCTTCCACCGTATCGTGGGAGGAAAAGCTCAGGGTGACCTCCCCCTCCTGCAGGGAGAGCAGCTGAACCATGGCATACAGCTTCTCCCGGGCCCGGTAGCGCCGCAGGGGCAGGTGAGGGCTCAGCCTTTCCCGCTCCACATCCAGCAGGACCGGGTCTTCCAGAGGGGTGCCGGGAAAGCGCAGGGCATCCAGGCCGGCGATGAAGGTATGGGGCCTTAAGGTATAGGGGCCCTTGAGGTAGGAATCCACGTGGAGAGCGCCGGGCCGGGGGGTGGAACGTCCCACCCGGCTGCCGGCCAGGGCCTGTTCCGCCAGGAGCAGGACTTCCGCCAGGGGAAGGGGGCCCTTCAGGGCCCGGGCCAGGCCCTTAAGGAGGCCGGCGATCTTCTCTTTGGCCCCGGCATCCAGGGGCCCCCGGGTGCTGCCGTAGCGGTCCACCAGGCGGCGAGCCCCGGAGAGAAAGATTTCGGCTTCCACCCGGCCCCGGTCATCGGGGGCGGGAAGGCAGTCCAGGACTTCCCCCAGGAAATCCCGCAGGCGGGGGAGGGCAGCCGGGTCTTCCTCCCGGGCCGGCTGCCGGTCCAGGCAGGGGAGGTAGCGCTCCCGGCCCCAGCCGATGTTCAGGGAGCGGAAGACCCGGGCCAGGGAGGCCTGGAAGGCGGCGCCCTGGGGGAATTCCAGGTCGGGGCCGGCCAGGAGGGCATGAAAGAGGGAGGCCCGCCAGCCGTCCCCCGCCCAGGCCAGGAGGGCGGCCAGAAACCGGCCGGGCCCGCTGTTCAGGATGCTTACCCCCTCCCCGAAGGTCATGGGGAGGCGGTAGAGCTGAGACGCCTGGTACAGGTGCTGGGTGTAGGGTTCCGTCGCTGTACAATAGAGGGCGCAGCGGTCCAGGGGAAGGCCCCCCTTCCTGATGCGCCTCAAAATTTCCCTGACTTCGCTGACCTCCCCGTAGGCGTGGAAGAGGGAAGCCCGGGCCTTCCCCGCTAAATGAGGGGGTAGGTCTTCCACCCGGTACAGCCAGAGAAAGGGGCTTTCTCCTCCTGCGGGGGCCGGGGGAGGTGCCTGCCCCCGGGTCGGGCCCTGCCCCCGGGCATCCTCCAGCCCCAGGGGGGCGGGGAAACCCAGGGGAACCGCACCCTGTTCCCCGGCCAGGGATTGGAGGAATTCCTCCTCCAGGCGGGCGGGCCTCATGTTTGTGGGGATGATGTACAGGGGCCCCGGGGGCTTTTTCAATTTTGCCGCCAGGGCCAGGAGGGCGGGCCGGTCCAGGAGGCCCTCCTCCTGCAAACGCTTCTCGTATTCCCGCCAGATCAGGAGCATGTCCTTTCCCTTGCCGGGGTCCAGGAAGCTCTCCGGGGCCGCATCTGCGGGGGTTAAACCGGCCAACTTCATCTCGCCGATGGCGGCAGCGAGGGCCCTCCCCAGGCCCGCCGTGACCTCCAGGCCGGAGAAATAGCTAAGGCTGCCCCGTACGGCCAGGTCCTTGAGGAGGGCAAAGAGGAGAAAGCCCGCCTCCTCCTGCCGGAGGGGCGTGAGGTTTTGGCGGTGGAGCTGCGGCCGGGCCACCTCCTCCGCCAGGCTGCCCACGCTGACCCCCCTGATGTAAAAGCCCCGGTGCCCCGCCAGGGCATAGCCCTGCAGGAAGGAGAAGCCGGCGGCCAGGCCGGGCATGACCAGGAGCTTTTCCCGGAAAAAGTTTTGACGGCAGATTTCTGCCAGCTGCGGGTACAGGATGGGTACAACCCCCTTTGCACCGGGGTTTCCGGTCCGGGCCGGCGGGACTTAAAAGGAGCCTGGCCTGCAGGCCCGCCAAAAGGGCGCCGTCTCCCGGGAGGCACCGGGCCCCTGACGGAAAACTCCGGGGTATGATCTCTACGGGTATATTCTCCAAAGGACCCCCCGGTTCCTATGCCGGGGGGCGGCAAGGGAAGGAAATATTTACAAAGGGTGGAAGTAAAAAGCCCCCCAAAGGGGAGCGGTTTTTTCCGGGGAGGGCCGTCAGCCCAGCAGCTTTTCCAGGATGGGGAGGACCTGATTCAGGGCCCGGCTCCGGTGGCTGATGCGGTTTTTCACGTCGGGGGAAAGCTCGCCGAAGGTCTTCTGGTAGGCGGGAATCAGAAAGAGGGGGTCGTAGCCAAAACCCCGGTCCCCCCGGGGCTTAAGGGCGATGATGCCCCGGCAGTACCCCTCCGCCACCACCGTCTCCTGCCCGGGGGCCGCGATGGCCACGGCACAGCAAAAGCGGGCCGACCGCCGGTGCAGGGGCACCCCGGCCAGCTTTTCCAGGAGCCTGGCGTTGTTGGCCGCGTCGGCGGCCCCCTCCCCCGCATAGCGGGCGGAGCGGACCCCGGGTTCCCCCTGGAGGGCCTCCACTTCCAGGCCGGAATCATCGGCCAGGACCACCCCTCCCGTGAGCGCCAGGACCGCCTCCGCCTTTTTGCGGGCGTTCTCCGCGAAGGTTTCGCCGTCCTCGACGATTTCCGGCGCCTGGGGCAGGTCCTTCAGGGACAGGATATCCACGGGGAGGTGGGCCAGGAGGGCCTGAATCTCCCGGACCTTGCCGAAGTTGCGGGTGGCCAGGTACAATACGGACACTAAGCCTCCCCCCCCGCCAGGACCAGCCCGGCGGCCTCCGGCCCCAGGACATCCTTTTGCACTTCGATGAGACGGGAAATGCCGGAGGCCGCCAGGTCCAGCAATGCGTCATGCTCTGCCCGGGTGAAGGGAATACCCTCCGCCGTGCCCTGGACCTCCACGAAGGTGGAGCTGCCCGTCATCACCACGTTCATGTCCACCTGGGCGGCCGAATCCTCCTCAAAGTTCAGGTCCAGAAGGGAGCGGCCCTCCAGGATGCCCACGCTGGTGGCGGCCAGAAAATCCCGGACGGGGAACTCCTCCAGGGTGCCTCTCTTTGTCAGGGTCAGCAGGGCCTG
>PWVN01000170.1 GCA_003561835.1 Syntrophomonadaceae bacterium | reverse complement strand
GGGAACCGTAACGGGAATTACCCACTTTGGAGCCTTCGTCGAGCTGCCAAACGGCCAAACAGGCCTGGTCCACATCTCTGAAGTGGCCAATACCTATGTCAAAGACATCAACGAGTACCTGAAAAAGCAGGACAGGGTAAAGGTCAAGGTCCTCTCCGTGGACAGCGGGGGGAAAATCGGCCTGTCCATCAAGCAGGCAGCAGACGGTTACCGCAGCCGCGGCAGGGGAAATCCCAGAACGGTAAGGGTTTCTTTTGAGGATAAATTGGCCCGCTTTTTGAAGGAAAGCGACGAGCGCCTGCAGGACTTGAAGAAGAACACCGATTCCAAGCGGGGCGGCCGCGGGACCCTGAAGGAATAGACTCCCCCGTCTTGAGAGCACCTGAGGGGTGCTTTTTTTCTTTCCCCAAAAAGGGTGGCCTACTTGACCAGCATGAGCCGGGCTCCCGCCGCCAGCAGCAGGAGGCCTGCCCCCTTGACCCAGGAGAAGGGGATCTTTTCCAGGCCGAAGAGGCCGAAGTGGTCGATGGCCAGGGCAGTGGATACCTGCCCCACGATGATGGCGGTGGTGGCAACGGCCACCCCTAGCTTGGGGATGCTGAAGACCACCCCGTAGACGATCAAAACCCCCAGAACCCCGCCCACCAGGCTGTACCAGGGGGCCCCGGCAATCTTCAGGAGGCTTCCTTTCCCCAATCCCAGGACAAACAAACCCACCACCACCGTCAGGGTACCGGTGACATGAACCACAAAGGTGGCTTCCAGAAGGCCCACCGCCTTTCCCAGGAGAGAGTCGAGGGACCCCTGCAGGGCCATGGCCAAACCTGCCAGCAGGGCCACCAACATGGCAATCAAATGGTACCCCAACAGGAAAAACCCCTTTCGTGGAGGGATTTCTCAACCTATTGTCCCCCGGGGCAGGACAAATATTCCGCCAACTGCCTGTCATGCTCCCCCGATTCCCGCATACATTTAGAAAAGACACCAAAGGAAAGCCGGTGGTAGCGGATGCTGCGGGGAACAAAAAAAGGCCGGGGTACCATCGTCCTGGTGGGAACCCCCAACGTGGGGAAAAGCCTCCTCTTCAATCAGCTGTCCCGCTCCTATGCCGCCGTCTCCAATTATCCCGGGACCACGGTGGAAATATCCCGGGGACAGGCCGTCATCCAGGGAAGGCCGGTGGAAATCATCGACACCCCCGGGATGTACTCCCTCCTCCCCATGACGGAGGAAGAGGCGGTAGCCCGGCGCCTCCTCTTCAAGGCCAAAGGGGCCCTGGTCCTTCACGTGGCGGACGCCAGGAACCTCCCCCGCCATTTGCCCATGACCCTGCAGTTGCTGGAGGCGGGCTGCCGGGTCCTGCTGGTGGTGAATATGCTGGACGAGTCCCAAAGGGCAGGGGTCAGGCTGGACCTGAAGGGTCTGTCCGAAAGGCTGGGGGTCCCTGTGGTGGGCACCGTCCTCCTGCACCGCCAGGGCCTTACGGACCTGAAAAGAGCCATTCTGAAGGAACTGACGGCCCCTTCCCCCTCCCCGGGGCCGGTCCGGGAGGAACCATACCCCCCGGAACTGGAGGGCCCCCTGGCCCTTTTGAGCCGCCGTCTGGCAGGCTTTTCCGGCCTGCCCCCCAGGATGGCTGCCTTCCTTCTCCTGTGCGGTGACGGGGAGATGGAGGCGGCGGTGAAAAAGGCGGATCCGGCTGCCTTCAAGCTGGCGGCTGCCCTCAGGGGGAAGCTTCAGGCCCCCGCCGCCTACACGGGGGCCCTGCACCGGTATGAAGAAGCCCGACGCCTCCTGCAGGGTTGTTTTGCCAGGGGGCCGGCTCAAAGGGGCCCGGATTTGAGCGACCTCCTCATCCAGCCCTTGACGGGCCTGCCCCTTCTTTTTCTGGTGGTCTATTTCGGGCTTTACCGATTCGTGGGGGGCTTTGGGGCCGGGTACCTGGTGAATCTTTTGGAGTCCCGGCTTTTTGCCGGCCTGCTGATTCCCTGGGTCGACCGCCTGGCCCTGGCCTACCTTCCCGGCGAACTGCTGCCCCGCCTGCTGGCCCTGGAATACGGCCTCATCACCATGGGGCTCCGTTATGCGGTGGCCATCGTGCTGCCCATTGTGGGGACCTTCTTCTTCTTCTTTGCCTTTCTGGAGGACAGCGGCTACCTGCCCCGGTTGGCCCTCCTGTCCGACAGGCTCCTGAAAAGGCTGGGTTTGAGCGGCCGGGCCGTCATTCCCCTGGCCCTGGGATTGGGCTGCGGCACCATGGCCGTCATCGTGACCCGCACCCTGGAATCCCGGCGGGAACGGGTGATTACTTCCTTTTTGCTGGCCCTGGCCGTCCCCTGCTCCGCCCAGCTGGGCCTCTTCTTCGGCATCCTGGCCGGCTTCCCCCAGGGACTCCTCCTGTGGCTGGGGGTGGTCCTGCTGTGCCTTATGGCTGCCGGGCTGCTGGCCGACGGTTTTCTGCCGGGGGAAGGGGCGGGGTTTTACCTGGAAGTCCCGCCCCTCAGGGTGCCCTCCCTGGCCAACATCGCCGCCAAGACCTGGACCCGGATGTCCTGGTATTTCAAGGAGGTGTTGCCGGTTTTTCTCTCCATCAGCCTGATCCTGTCGGTGGGTCACTACCTGGGGGTTTTGGACTGGATGGTTCACCGTCTGTCCCCCCTCATGGCCCTCTTGGGGCTGCCAAAGGAGATGGCCCTGATTTTCTTCCTGGGGTTTTTTCGCCGGGACTACGGGGCTGCCGGCCTCTTTGACCTCACCGCCCGGGGGCTGCTGGATCCGGCCTCCCTGGTGGTGGCCGCCGTCACCCTGACCCTCTTCCTCCCCTGCCTGGCCCAGATGGCCGTCCTTTTCCGGGAGCGGGGAGCCCGAACCGCCCTGAGCATAATCCTGCTGGTGGGAGGGATCGCCCTGGGGGCGGGGTTGCTGCTCCGCCTGATCTTTCTCCTGTCGGGCTTTCCGGGGGAGGGATTGTGGTGAGCCGGAAGATAAGGGGAATTCCCCTGACCCGTTTGCGGAGAGGACAGTCGGGAAGGATTGTGGGCCTGTCCCCTTCCCGGCAGGCAGACCTGCAGAAATTGATCACCCTGGGCCTGTTCCCCGGGGAGAGGGTCATCATCCTGCACCACAAACCCCTGCACGTGGTGCAGGTGGGCTATACCCAGATTGCCCTGGACCGGCAGGGTGCCGGGTCCATCATCGTCCAGCCGGAATAAAAAACTTTCGACATTTCCCCCTGATTCGCCGCTTAAAACTGGGGATACAGGCAATTATTCGTTGAGTCCTTACGGGGAAGACCGGGACCTGTCGATATATTTGCCGGGGCCGCGGCAGGTTGTGACAGGTTTTTTCGGGGACATGCCTTATAATGAGGGAACCGAAAATATGTTAGGTGGGGGAAATTATGGAAAACTATAACGAACTCAGCACGTATCAGCGCAGCATCCCCTCCCGGGCCCTGGGAAGGGTCCGGGGTACGAGAAACTTCCTGCTGCACCTGAAAGGCTCCCTGGGGGAGAGGGTTCTGACCCGGGAGAATTTTCTCCTGGCTGCCTCCTTTCTCATGGGGCGGGCCCTCCTCTTTGCCGAGTTGGCGCCCTTCGGCCTGGCCCTGTGGGCCGTCCTGTACCGGGAAAAACGGGATTTCTGTCCCAGGGTCGCCCCTTTTCTCCTGCTGGGGGCCTTCAGCGTCCGCTCCTTTCCCGGGGTTTCCTCCCTGCTGGCGGGGATGGCCTGCGTGGTCTTCCTGGAGAAGTTTTTCGAGGCCCGCAAACGAAAGGTCACCCCTCCCCTGCCCCTCCTGGCGGCCCTGGGAGTGGCGGCGGGCCGACTGCCCTTCATGGCTGCCGGGGCCTTCACCCCTTATGACTATTTTCTCCTCCTTCTGGAAGTTGTCCTGGTGGTCCCGGTAACGGCCTTTTTCTACTACGGTTCATCCCTGGCCCTCTCCCTGGAGCGGGAAGAATCCCCGGGGCAGGAAGAGCTCACCGGCGGCCTCTTCTTCATGGCCTTTTTGCTGCTGGGCCTGGGGGAGGGACCCTACTGGGTGACCCTGGCCCAGGCGGTGCTGGTCAAGGCCGCCGTCATGGTGCTGGCCTTCCTCCACGGCGGGGCCCTGGGGGCCTCCACGGGCCTGGTCCTGGGAATCTTCCTGGGAATTGGCACCCATGACTATACCTACATCTCCCTTCTGGCCTTTGCCGGCCTTCTGGCGGGTATCTTCCGGGACATGGGAAAAGCCGGCGTGGTACTGGGCTTTCTCATGGGGATCCTCCTGTGCTCCTTTTACCTGGGGGGAGGCGGAGAGATGTTCCTGCACCTTCCCCAGGCCGGCCTCGGGTCCCTGGTCTTCCTCCTCCTGCCTCCTGCCTTCTTCGCGGCCATGAAGAGCTTCTCCCCGGCCTTTTCCCTCCTCACCGGCAGCGGTACTGTGGATGGGGAGGTGCGGCATATGGCATCCCGGCGTCTGAAAGAACTGGCCCGGGTCTTTCAGAGGATCGCCGGGTCCTTCAAAGATACGGCCGACGGGAGCGGGGGGGAGGCGCTTCAAGCTCCCTTCCTGGCAGAATTGGGCCGGAGGGCCTGCCGGGAGTGCGGCAGCTATGAGGCCTGCTGGAAGGAAGGGTTTTCCCTGACCTATGGCAACCTGAAAGGGGTTTTGCAGGAGCCGGCCCCCGAGCAGGTCGCCCTGCGGGATTTGCCCTTCTCCCTGCGGAAGAAGTGCCGCTACCTGTCCCGGCTCTTGAAGGTCATGAACGGCATGCTGGAGCAGCACCGGCTGGAAGCATCCAGCCGGCAGCGGCTGCAGGAGGGCAGGGTTATGGTGGCGGGCCAACTGGAGGGCCTCTCCACCATCATCAACGACCTGTCCAACGAAGTGAAATTGAAATTGGACCGGAAAGAGATGGACGGCCTCCGGCAGGGCTGTGCCTTCACGGTGGAAATCGGGGTTTACCAGGTGCCCAAGGAGGGACAGGACACCTCCGGGGACTACTATTCCCTTCTTACCCTGAAGGGAGGGACGCAGGTCATCATCCTGAGCGACGGGATGGGCAGCGGCCAGAGGGCCAGGGAAGAGAGCAAGGGGACGGTCAACCTTCTGGAGGATCTCCTGGAGGCGGGCTTTTCCCGGGACCTGGTTATCCGCACCGTCAATACCGTCATGCAGCTGCGGTCCGCCGAGGAAACCTTTGCCACCGTCGACCTGGCCGTGATGGACCTCATGGAAGGGAAGGTGGAGATCTGCAAGATCGGTGCCTCCCCCTCCTTCATCAAGCGGGGGGAGCAGGTCAAGGAGCTGTCCGCTTCCTCCCTGCCCCTGGGCATTCTTTCCGATATCGAAGCGGAGAGCAAGCGGGAAAGGCTGCAGGACGGGGACCTGCTGGTCATGGTGACGGACGGGGTCAGCGAGGCCGGGGTGAAGGTCAGCAGCACCCCCAACTGGGTCAAGCAGAAACTCCTGGACATCCGGCACGCCCATCCCCAGCTGGTGGCGGACCGCATCCTCCAGGAGGCCCTGGACTGGAACCGGGGCCAGGCCACCGACGATATGAGCATCATCGTGTGCAAAGCCCTGCGTCTTAAGGGCCACCAGGCAGGGGCCTGGCATTGACCCGTCACCTGCCGCGCAAGCCTTCGGTTTCTTGAATAGTCCCGTCGGGACCCCTGCCGGGTCCCGGCCAGGCCGCCCCGGGCGGCTTTTTTCGTTTGCCTGGGGTGATTTTCTCCTTCCTGCAGGAATTTACCCGTTTCGGGAGGAAAATACTACACGTATCCCTTGGATACACAGCGGGGCGGGAACTCCAGCCCCGGGGCCGCCCCGGGAAACCGGGACAGGAAGGGTAAAGGAGGTGATGCCGGTGCTCCTGCTAAGGCTAAAGCAATTTCTGCATGCCCACCGGCTGGTGAGCCGGGGGGACAAGGTTCTGCTGGCCGTTTCCGGGGGCCCCGATTCCATGGCCCTCCTGGAGCTTTTTTGCCGCCTGGCCCCGGAGCTGCAGCTGGGCCTTCATGTGGTGCACCTCAACCACCAGTTTAGGGGTGCGGAAGCGGCGGAAGATGCGGAATTTGTCCGGCAGGAGGCGGCGGGGCGGGGGATTCCCGCCACGATCCTATCCTATGATGTGCCGGCCTACCGGGACCGGCAGCGCCTGTCCTCCCAGGATGCGGCCCACCGCATCCGCTACGCCCTGTTTCTCCAGGTGGCCAAAGAGGTGGGGGCTGCCCGGTTGGCCGTGGCCCACCACCGGGATGACCGGGTCGAGACGGTCCTCCTCAATATTTTGCGGGGAACGGGGCCGGAAGGGCTCCGGGGCATGGAAGCCCAGCGGCGGTGGACCCGGAAGGAGGGACTCTTCATCATCCGGCCCCTCCTGGATTTTTCCCGGGAGGAGATCCTGGAGTTTCTAAAGGCGGAGGGGATCCCCCACCGCTTGGACAGGAGCAACCTGAAGCCGGTGTACCTGCGGAACAAGGTCCGGCTGCAGCTGCTGCCCCTCCTGGAGAAAGAATACAACCCCGCCCTCCGGGACTGCCTTCTGTCCCTCAGCGATTTGATGGGGGATGTGGACCGGTACCTGGGGGACCAGACCCACAGGGCCTGGAAGGGAGTCCTTTTGTCGCGGCGGCAGGGGGAAGTCGTCCTGGACCGGGAGAAACTGGTCCCGGTACCCGCCGCCCTCCAGGGAAGGTTGCTGCGGCATGCCCTGGAGGGCCTCCTGCCCGGCATGCGGGACCTGACCTACCGGCACATCCGGGGAGTGCAGGAGTTGGCGGCCCGGGGAAAGACGGGAACCTCCCTGGATCTTCCCGGCCGGGTGACAGCCCGCATCTCCTACGGCAAGCTGTACCTGTTCCGAAAGGGCCGAAAGAAAAGCCCCGAGAGGGGGCAGCCCCTGAACCTGGCCGTCCCCGGGGAGGCCCTGCTGCCCGGGGGGAGGGAAAAGGTGATGGCCCGGGTCCTCCGAAGGGGCGAGATGCCCTGGCCCCCCTTAAGGGAGAGGGAAGCCCTGCTGGATTACGACCGCCTGGCCGGCCCCGACAGCCTGACGGTACGCTGCCGCCGTCCCGGCGACCGGTTTCAGCCCTTGGGGTTGAAGGGGACAAAGAAATTGAAAGATTTCCTGATGGACAGGAAAATTCCCCGCCAGGAGAGGGATGGGCTGCCCCTGGTCACCAGGGGAGGGGATATTCTCTGGGTGGTGGGCCTGGACATTCATGACGGGTTCAAAGTGACGGGGGAAACCAGGAGGGTACTGCACCTGCAAATCCAGGGGGTGGGCACTCCTGATTTACCAGAAGAAAGGGATGATGCTGCATGCAGTTACAGGAGACCAAAACCCTGATCAGTGCCGGGGAAATCCAGGCCAAGGTGGCGGAGTTGGCGGGGCGGGTAGACAAGGATTACTACGGCAAGAACCCCCTTTTGCTCTGCGTCCTCAAGGGAGCGGTGATATTCCTGGCAGATTTCATGCGCTGCCTGACCATCCCCGTGGAAATAGACTTCATGGCCGTTTCCAGCTACGGGGCCTCCACCAAGTCCTCCGGTGTGGTGCGGATTTTAAAGGACCTGGAATCCAGTATCGAAGGGCGCCATGTCCTCATCGTGGAGGATATAATCGATACGGGCCTGACATTGAAATACCTGGTGGAAAACCTCCGGTCCCGGGGGCCCGCCACGGTCAAAATCGTCACCCTCCTGGACAAGCCCGACCGGCGGGAGGTGGATATCGAGGCGGACTACTGCGGCTTCAAAATCCCCAATGAGTTTGTGGTGGGGTACGGCCTGGATTACAATGAAGGCTACCGGCAGCTTCCCCAGGTCAGCGTCCTCAAGGGCAGCCAGAAATAGGAATCCCTCCCGGGATGTAGACACACCCCGGCAGGTTCCGCCGTCGGCCGGCGGTGAAAGGGCGCTTTGGAGGCGCCCCTTTTTCTACGGGGCGGCGGCGGTTACAAAAAAAAATCAAATTTCCAAAAGATTTCGGCTAATTTTTTTTTCGTGCAGCAGGAAAAAAAAGAATAACGGCGAAGTTGTCTTTATAAATATTTAACATAGGAAAGTTCTTTAAATGAGAAGGAGGAGGGATTATGGTGAGAAAGATTCGCAAGGCCGCCGTCCTGGGGGCCGGGACCATGGGGGCCTCCATTGCCGCTCACCTGGCAAATGTGGGGATTCCCTGCCATCTTCTGGACATCGTCCTCCCCGAGCCCTCGGAAGGGGAGAAGGCCAAAGGGATAACCCGGGAGGACAAAGCCTTTCGCAACAAACTGGCGGCAGGGGGCATCGAAAACCTGAAGAAAATGCGCCCCGCACCCCTGTATGACTCGAAGGATGCGGCTCTCCTGACCCCCGGGAACCTGGAAGATGACCTGAAGGTGATCTCCGAGGTGGACTGGGTCATCGAGGTGGTGGTGGAACGCATGGACATCAAGAAGCAGCTTCTGGAGAAACTGGAGGTCTTCTGGAAGCCGGGGACCATCGTCAGCACCAACACCTCGGGCCTTTCTGTCAACGAGATGGTGGCGGATCGCTCCCCCGGGTTCAAGAAGCACTTTCTAGGCACCCATTTCTTCAACCCGCCCCGCTACATGAAACTCCTGGAGGTTATCCCCGGGAAGGAAACGGACCCGGAAATTGTGGAGTTCCTCAAGGGCTTCGGGGATGAGGTCCTGGGGAAAGGGGTGGTCCTGGCCAAGGACACTCCCAATTTCATCGCCAACCGCATCGGCGTCTACGGTTTCATGCGGACGGTGGAGTATATGGAAAAAGAGGGCCTGTCGGTGGTAGAGGTGGATGCCCTCACCGGCCCGGCCATGGGGCGTCCCCGGAGTGCCACCTTCCGGACCCTGGATATGGTGGGCCTGGACATTCTGCTGCACGTGGCCGATAATGTGAAGGATTTTGTCACCGAAGACTGGGAAGTGAAGGCCTTTGAAATCCCCCCCTTCCTCACGGCTATGGTGGAGAGGAAGTGGCTGGGGGAGAAGACAAAGCAGGGGTTCTACAAGGTAGACAAATCCCAGGGCAAAAAGGATATCCTGGCCCTGGATTACAGGGCCATGGAATACAAGCCGAAGGAGAAAGCCAAATTTGCCTGCCTGGAGGCCTCCAAGAAGGCCGGTTCCAAGGGAGACAGCATCAAGGCCCTGGTGGAGTTTGACGATCAGGGGGGGCGCTTTGCCTGGCAGGTGACCCGGGATGTTTTGAACTATACAGCCCTTAAACTGGATGAAATCGCTGATGATATCGTGGCGGTGGACAACGCCCTGCGCTGGGGTTTCAACTGGGAACTGGGCCCCTTCCAGACCTGGGATGCCATCGGCGTCAAGAATATGGCGGAGCGGATGGCCGGGGAAGGGGTGGAAGTCCCGCCCCTGGTGCAGCAGCTCCTGGATGCGGGTTTTGAATCCTTTTACAAGAAAGAGAAGGGCCAGATCTACTTCTTCGACCACAAGCAGGGAGAATACCGCCTGCAGGAACCCCTGCCCGGCGTCATATACCTGCCGGACTTGAAGGAAGAGGGGAAAGTCATCCTCTCCAACTCCGGGGCCAGCCTCGTAGACATCGGCGACGGTGTGGCCTGCTTCGAGATCCACTCCCCCCACCAGGCCCTGGGAGCCGACGTCATGATCCTCCTGAACAAGGCCGTGGAGGAAGTGGAGAAGAACTGGCAGGGGATGGTCATCGCCAACCACGCCCGCAACTTCTGCGTGGGGGCCAACCTGATGATGGTCCTCATGGAGGCCCAGGCGGAAGAATGGGACGAAATCGACATGCTGATCCGCCAGTTCCAGACCATTCTCCTGCGCATGAAGTACAGCGAAAAGCCCGTGGTGGCAGCCCCCCATTCCCTGGTCCTGGGAGGCGGTTACGAGGTCATCGCCCACGCCGATGCCGTGATGGCAGCGGCGGAAACCTACATGGGCCTGGTGGAGCTGGGGGTGGGGGTTATCCCCGCCGGCGGCGGCACCAAGGAGATGGTCCTTCGCAGCACCGGCCATGTCATGGCCAACGAAGAAGTGGACCTCCTGCCCTTCATCAAAGAGGCTTTCATGGTGGTGGGCCAGGCCAGGGTGGCCACCAGCGCCAGGGAAGCCGTGACCTTTGGGTACATGCGGCCCACCGACGGCTTTGCAGCCAACGTCGATAAGCGAATAGATGAAGCCAAGAAGCGAGTTCTGGCCTTGATGGCCACAGGCTACAAACCCCCGGTGCAGCGGAAAATCCGGGTCATCGGGGAAACGGGCCTGGCCGCCCTGAAGGCGGGCGTCTACATGATGAAGGAAGGCAAATATATCAGCGAGTATGACGCCTACCTGGGGGAGAAACTGGCCTACATCATGGCGGGAGGCCTGGTACCAGCCAACACCTGGGTGACGGAGCAGCACCTTCTGGACCTGGAACGGGAAGTCTTCGTACACCTGTGCGGGCAGCCCAAGACCCAGGCCCGGATGGCCCATATGCTGAAAACCGGGAAGCCTTTAAGAAACTAAAAGGAGGGATGGAGGAATGAGAGAAGCAGTCATCGTTGCCGCTGTTCGAACCCCGGCGGGAAGGGCGAAGCGCGGTACACTGAAAAATACCCGGCCCGACGACCTGGCGGCCCTGGTCCTGAAGGAGGCCATCCTGCGGGCGGGAATCGAAGCAGGAGAGGTTCAGGACATCATCCTGGGCTGCGCCTTCCCCGAGGGGGAGCAGGGCATGAATGTGGCCCGGATTGCCGCCCAAAGGGCGGGGTTTCCCCCCGCCGTTCCTGGGGCCACGGTGAACCGGTTCTGCGCCTCGGGCCTGGAGAGCATCGCCCTGGCCGCCGCCCGTATTCAGACGGGTATGATGGACGTGGTCGTGGCCGGCGGGGTGGAGAGCATGACCATGGTACCCATGGGAGGGAACAAACTGGCCCCCAACCCCTATCTGGTGGACCACTACCCCGAAGCCTACATTTCCATGGGGCTGACGGCGGAGCGGGTGGCGGAGCGGTTTAAGGTAACCCGGGAAGAGATGGATGAGTTTGCCCTGAAGAGCCATCAAAAAGCCGCCGCCGCCCGGGAGAAGGGGAATTTCAAAGAGGAAATAATCCCCGTTTTGGTACAGAAGAAGTATTACGACAGGTTCGGCCGTCTGAAGGTGGAGGAGACTCCCTTCGACTTCGATGAAGGAGTTCGGCCCGACACCACCCTGGAGGGCCTGGCCGGGCTGAAGCCCGCCTTCATGCAGGGGGGCACGGTGACGGCGGGGAACTCCTCCCAGATGAACGATGCCGCTGCCGCCCTGGTCCTCATGGCGGCGGAAAAGGCGGAGGCCCTGGGGCTTAAACCCCTGGCCCGCTTCCGTTCCTACGCCGTGGGAGGGGTGGACCCGGACGTCATGGGCATCGGCCCCGTGGCAGCCATCCCCAGAGCCCTGGAAAAGGCGGGGGTCTCCCTGGATGACCTGGATTTGATCGAACTCAATGAGGCCTTTGCCGCCCAGGCTTTGGCCGTCATCAAGGAACTGGGCCTTCCCACGGACCGCCTCAACGTCAACGGCGGGGCCATCGCCCTGGGCCACCCCCTGGGCTGCACCGGTAGCAAACTGACCACTTCCCTCATCTACGAGTTGAAGCGCCGGGGCGGGGGTTTGGGTCTGGTGAGCATGTGCATCGGCGGCGGCATGGGGGCCGCCGGGGTCTTCGAGGTTTTCTAGAAGTTCCCGGGGGGGCCAAAGCCCCCCCGCAGAGAAAATACATTGACGAAAGGAGTGTTCTCATGGGAGACGTAATCAAGGGAGGGTCCTTCTTAATCCGACAGGTGGACCCCAAGGATGTCTATACCCCGGAAGACTTCAACGAGTTCCACCGCATGGTGGGGGATACCGTCAGAAGGTTCGTAAAGGAAAAGGTCCTGCCCAGGACGGAAGCCCTGGAGGAGATGGAGGAAGGGGTGGCCGTCGGCCTTTTGAAAGAGGTGGGCCAGCTGGGCCTTTTGGCCAGCGACATCCCCGAGCAGTATGAAGGTGCCGGGGCCGACAAGATCACCAACCTCATCATCACCGAGGAAATGGCCCGCAGCGGCTCCTTCTCCCTGGTCTTCGGCGCCCATACCGGTATCGGCAGCCTGCCCATCGTCTACTTCGGCAACGAAGAACAGAAGAAGAAGTACCTGCCGGCCCTGGCCACGGGGGAGAAGGTGGGGGCCTATGCCCTGACGGAGCCCAACGCCGGTTCCGATGCCCTGAACATCAAGACCCGGGCCGTCCTGACGGAAGACGGGAAGCATTATGTCCT
>PWVN01000172.1 GCA_003561835.1 Syntrophomonadaceae bacterium | reverse complement strand
TTCTGGATGATCATATCCAGGCTGACCTTCTCCTGCCCGAAGGCGGTGGCCAGTCCGGCAAAAACCCCGGGCTCGTCCTTGGCCCGCAGGCGCAAGTAAAAACAGGAGTGCTGGTCGGCCATGGGGATGATCTTCTTGCGGGTAAAATCGATTTCCATGATGCCGTTTTCCACCTGGTGGTTGATGCTGCGGACCACGTCGATGATGTCGGCCACCACAGCGCTGCCCGTGGGCAGGGCGCCGGCACCCCGGCCGTAGAACATGACTTCCCCCACGGCGTCGCCCTCGATGAAGACGGCGTTGAACTCGTCGTATACCCCCGCCAGGGGGTGGGTACGAGGGATCAGGGTGGGATGAACCCGTAAGGTCAGGCCCTCATCGCGTTCCTCCGCCAGGGCCAGCAGCTTCACCACATAGCCCAGTTCCGCCGCATAGAGGATATCCCGCAGCTTAACCTCCTGGATGCCCTCCCGGTAGACATCCTCATCCGTCACCAGGCTCCGGAAGGCGTTGGCGGCCAGGATGGCCAGCTTGTTGGCGGCATCCCTTCCCGAGAGGTCGGAGGAGGGGTCCTGTTCGGCAAATCCCTTCTCCCTGGCCTCCGTAAGGGCCGCCTCAAATTCCCTGTGGTGCAGGGTCATCTGGGTCAGGATGTAGTTGGTGGTCCCGTTGATGATGCCCATCACCCGCTGGATCCGGTTGGCGGCCAGGCTGTGCTTTAAGGGCCGGATCAAAGGAATCCCGCCCCCCACGCTGGCTTCATAATAAATGGTCCGGCGGTTCTCCTTGGCCACCCGGTGGAGCTCCATCCCGTGGCGGGCCAGGAGGTCCTTGTTGGCGGTGATCACATATTTTCCCCTCTGCAGGGCTTCCGTCACGTAAAGGCGAGCCGTCTCCACCCCTCCCATGACCTCCACCACCAGGTCGATTTCCGGGTCCTGGAAGATGACAGCGGGATTAGTGGTGAGTTCCATCCCCGTGAGGTCCACCCCGCGGGGCCGGCCCAGGTCCCGGACCAGGACTTTCTTGATGGTGATGTCCGTTCCCGTTTTCTCCCGGAGGGACCGGCGGCTGCGCCGGAGGATTTCCGCCACGCCGGAGCCCACGGTGCCCAATCCCAGCATGCCTATTTTTACTTCGTCTTTTATCACCCAAAGCACCTCTTCCAATGAATCTGCCAGGCAAATTTCCCTTATTATATCATCACCCCTAAAGGGTTGACAAGAGTTTGATGAAGCTGCTGCGTCCAGGCAAAACTCTGCTCAAATCCCTGAGAGCTCCCTGGCATCCCCCCACAACCCATAGCCCGTAACCAAAAACCCCCCGGCGGGGCCGGAGGGTTGTTCAAGCCTACATAGTACAGGTGAAAAAATAGCAACGACACCTCTGCAAAAAAAGACCCCTTTCGAGGCCCTGCTGCCGTATGGAGGGTTCTTGCCGCATTGGAGGGTTTTTTTATGAGGGCTCTTCAGGAATCTCCACCGCGAAGACATCCATCTCTATTTTGGAGTTCAGGCGGATTTCGTGAAAGACCAGTTCCGCCCGCAGGTTCCCCTGGTCATCGTAGGTTTCGATTCGCATGGGCATGAGGGTCTTGGAGTCCAACCAGAATATTTCCTTCTCCCGGAAGGGGTTGGCGTCCCGGGGAATCACCTCCAGGAGGTAATAGGTCCGCTTCTCCATCTTCTCGCTGCCCAGCAGGGCGATGTGGCGGGCATCGAGGAAATTTTCCCAGTAGGAAGAGAGGAGAAACGGGGGCCTGGGGCTGTGTTCCGCCGTGTTCTCCACCTGAAACCATTCTTCCAGTTCTTCCTCGAAGATATGAGTAACCTCACCGTCGGTGATGAAGCGCTGCCCCAGGCCGTGAGGCAGCCGCACGTCCACCCGGTAATGGCCCGGCGCCAGATACCACTGTTCCGCCTCGTACCGGTCCACCGAGTCCCCGCTGGCGATGCGCATCTCCATTTGCCCGTGGTAGCTGTTAATGCCCTTGATCTCCCTGGCCAGCCTCTTCTGCAGGTCCCCGGCTGTGGGGGCGCGGCAGGCTGACAGGGCCAGGGACGAGCCCAAGAGCAAGAGTACGCCCAGGCAGAGGAATAATTTCCTCATCAGTCTACTCCTTTATCAAGGATTTGACCAGGTCCTGCCGGCTCACAATCCCTACCAGTTCTCCCCTTTCGTCGAGGACGGGAAGGCGGTTGACCTTCTTCTCCGACATGATGGTGGCGATTTCCTCCAGGGAGGCGCTTTCCTTCACGGAAAGCACCCTGGTGGTCATCAGGTCTTCCACCCGGGTGGCGATCATCTTGCGAAAGCCCTCCAGATATTTGTTGGGGTCCTTCAGGTAGATGACCCCGCCCAATATCTCGATGAAGGCCGGCGGGTCCAGTTTGCGGTCTTTAAAAATCAAATCTCCCTCGGTAACCATCCCGATCACTTTTTTGCCCTCCATCACGGGAAGGCCGCTGATCCGGTTCTCCGTCAAAAGCTTTGCCGTCTCCTCGACGGTGGTATCTTTCGTTACCGTAATGACTTCCCTGGTCATAATGTCCTTTGCTTGCATGGATAAAACCTCCTCTATGTATTTTGGCCGGCCTCCAGGGTCATGATGGCCTCGGGGAGGGCTTCCAGAAGGTCGCTGGCGGTCATACCCCGGCTGCCCCGTTTTGCCGCTGCCAGATCCCCCGCCAGGCCGTGCAGGTAAACCCCTGTGAGGGCCGCATCCCGGGCGGAGCTCCCCTGGGCCGCCAGGCCGGCAATTAAGCCCGTCAGGACATCGCCGGTCCCCCCGGTGGCCATGCCTTCGTTCCCCGTGGGGTTCACGTAGGCCTGACCGTCGGGGAGGGCCACCACCGTGGGGGCGCCCTTGAGGACCACCACCGAGCGCCATTCCCGGGCCTTTTCCCGGCAGAGGCCCACCGGGTCTCCCGTCACCCGGGAGGGGGTCAGGCCCGTCAGGCGGGCCATTTCCCCGGGGGGGGGGGTCAGGACCGGGGGGCTTTGGGCCCGGGCCAGGGCCTTGAGGGCTTCGGCCCGGTCCTCAGGGTTCCCCCGGGCCAGGGCGTTTAAGCCGTCGGCGTCAACCACCAGAGTCCCGGGGTAGCTCTTGAGCAGGCTCAGGAGAAGCTCCCGGATCTCCCCTCCCCGGCCCAGGCCCGGGCCGAAGGCCAGGGCCCGGCTGGCTTTAAGGTCTTCCCCCAGGGCCCGCAGGGCGGTCTCCGCCAGGCTGCCGGCGGCCGTCTCCTGCAGGGGGACGG
>PWVN01000072.1 GCA_003561835.1 Syntrophomonadaceae bacterium | reverse complement strand
GAGAAGTCTCTCTTCTGCCGGGCCGCTTCCCGGAGGAAGTAGTAGGCATAGCCGGGGATGAAGCACATGACGGAGGCTTTAAGCTCCTCCACCGCCTCGATCAGGTTCTGGGGGCCCATGACCTTGCCGCCGCCGCTGTTCAGGGTGGCAAAGCCGCTCATTTCCGCGGCGAAGAAGGCCTGCCAGAAGGCCAGGTGGGGGGAGTAGGGGAAGGCGTTGATGAAGATGTCCTCGTCCTTCAAGCCGAAGACGTTCAGCAGGCGATACCCCCCTTCCCGGATGTTCTCCAGGTCCCGCTTTGAGTAGACAAAGGGGGTGGACTTGGCCGTCCTGCCCGTGGTGAAGTGGATGTGGACGGGTTTGTAGTCGTAAATCTTTTCCTCCACGGCGGCCTTGCCGCCGTAGGGGGAGAGTTTGGCCAGGTGGCCGTACTTCTCCGTGATTTCTTCATCGGGCCGCACCACGAAGTCCTTGTGCTTTTCCGGTTCCTCGTCGGTGGGGGCCACGTCTTCCTTGTAGGTGAAGGGCAGGTGTTTCAGGTCCTCCACCCCTTTTAATTTATAGGGGTCCAGGCCCAGCTCCCGGAAGACGCGGCTGTAGTAGGGGCTGTAGGGGTAGATCTGATTGATCAGCAGGGCCCGTAGCTTCCGGTCCTGCATCTTTTTGATGTCGGCAGCCGACATATTGCAGAGTTTCTGCCAATTTTCCATAGGAGGCCTCCTTAAATCTCTTTTTCCCCTTTCCCTGAAAGCTGCCGCAGGGGGGCAGGTGTCTTCCTTGCTCCCCCGCGGCCTGTGGGGAAGAATGATGCTGCTGCCGGGAAATCTCCCCGCATAGGGAGATGTCTCCCGGAAAACCTCTTTTTACTTGGGACCGTTTCTCCAGCCGGTAAACCCGGCATCAAACCGCCCGGTTTTATCCGGGGATGGCGGAGAAGATGTCGTAGAGGGTGAACAGGGACAGCATGATGATAACGGAGAGGACGATGATGGTGATGGGCAGGCCCTTGCCGTTGTAGCGGCTCTCCTCGTAGTCCTTCCAGCCGTGCATCATATCCACCTGCTGCTTGATTTCCAGGGGCGGTTCCTTGGTGAGCCAGGAGACCACGATGGCGACGATAAAGGCTATGGGTATGGAGACAGCCATCACTTTTACCCACCCCAGGGGCCCGTAGAACAGGTAGTGGATCCGGGTGGGATGCCAGCCTGCCATCTCGATGAGGACGTAGGGGATGAAGCTGGTGAGAAAGCCCACAATCATGCCGGCGAAGGCCCCTTCCTTGGTGGTCCGCTTCCACCAGATCCCCAAAATCATGGGGACGCCGAAGGAAGCGCCGGCAATGGCGAAGGCCCACATGACGGTGACCAGGATGAAGGCGGGGGGTCTGAGGGACAGGATGGTCACCAGGAGTCCGATGACCAGCATGGTCTTGGCCGACAATTTCAGGAGTTTCTCATCATTCACGTTGGGTTTGAGGACGGCGTACAGGTCGTAGACCAGTCCCGTACCCATGATCATGAGGAGGCCGGCGATGGTGGAGATTCCGGCAGCCACGGCCCCGGCCACCGCCAGAGCCAGCCAGCCGCTCCCGGCCAGGGCCTGGGTCAGGGCAAAAACCATGGCATCGGGGTTGATGTCCGCCAGGGTCAGGCCCTGCCGCGCCATGTAGTAAACCCCGGCAAAACCCATGGCATAGACGCTGGTGTTGACCAGCCCCACGAAGAAAACACAGATGACGGTGCTCCAGCGGGCCTCTTTGGCCTCCTTCACGGTGAAGTAACGCATGACGAAATGGGGCAGGCCGATGATGCCGAAGAAGGAGCCCATAAAGACAGCAATATACCAGGTGGGGTGCACCAGGAAGGGCAGGAAATAGTGGGGCGTCAGCTGCACCATGGCCGGCACCATCTCCCCGTAGCCCAGGGGCGGGAAGAACCAGCCGCTGGCCCCTAATGTCCGCAAAACGATCATTACAGGAAACATGAAAGCAAAGAGGAGGACAATGCTCTGGAAGGTCTGGTTGTAGGTCACGCCGTACATGCCGCCGATAGTGACGTAGAGGGTGACCACCAGGCCGCCGATTAAAATGCCCCAGATTTCAGGGATGCCCATCAAAACCTCAAAGACGATGCCAATCCCCTTGATGTTGGCGACCAGGTAGAGGATGCTGACCACCAGCATGATGACGACAGAGACGATGCGGAGATTGCGGCTGTAGAAGCGCTCGCTCAGGAAATTCATGGTGGTGAAGGACTTGTGCCGGCGCAGGTAGGGCGCTGCCAGGATCAAGAGGGCAATAAAGGAAGCCGTAAATGCCGTGTAGATGGCGATGGCCAGATAGAAACCCGCCAGGATGAGGGCGGTGAGCCCCAGGAAGGTGGTCAAACTCAGTGACAGGGAAATCATGGCCAGGCCGTTGTTAACGGCACCGATGGAGCGGCCGGCCACGTAGTAATCCGCCAGGTTCGAGGTCAGTCTCCTGCCCCAGACCCCGATGGCGACAGATATAGCCAGGACAATAAAGCTTAATAATATCCCCAGCCCGAAAATTCCGGAATTCATCAATTATCCCCTCCTTTATTAACCGATGTCTCTTTCCATCTTATCCATGTACAGGGCCCAGACGATACCAATCACCGTAGCACCCAACCAGCTCAGGACGATCAGCCAGAAATAGTGGAGCGGAAAGCCCATGACATAACTCTTCACGGCAAATTCAGGGGTTAAGAGGGCGTCCTTGGCCACCACATAGAAACTGCTGATCATACCCCCCGTCAGAACCAGGAGGATAAAGCAGATCAGGGTCACCCGCATTTCCATCTTGTAGGTTTTACGCCAGTCCTTCAATGTTTTCACCTCCCTTGCGAAAAAAATCCAGCTAATATTGGCTAAAAGAATACCCTCCTTCCCTGGGCATGAGCGAGAAGAGTCTGTCGGATATAGGCTGCAACGGTTGCGGGTATCCGGTGTTTTATACGGCTTATTCTATAAAAAAATGAGGAGGGATGTTTTCACGATGAAAAAACTGTTGCTGAGAAATATTTAAGCAAAACAAGTTTTCTTAAATATTAATTTTCTGTAATTTCTCATTATTTCCTGCCTGGATCTAAAATATTTCTTCCGGGAATCGCCTTTGAAAGTTCGCCAAGTATTTATTCGCTGTCGGAAACGCTAATCCTCCCTCTCCACTTCCCCCCTCCATCCTTCTTCCTCGATCTCCCCTCTTCCCATAATCCACCTCACCCTATGCCTTTCACAATATGAAAATATGTTTT
>PWVN01000244.1 GCA_003561835.1 Syntrophomonadaceae bacterium | reverse complement strand
GGAAAGAATAATATAAAGGGCACCTGAGACAATGAGGACAGGCCTTCACCGGGTTCTTTCCTCTTTCTCTTGCCCTGAAAGAGGAGATGCTCCCTTGAATCCCGCCCAGCAGAGAGCCTTTCTCAAGATCGAAGAAAGGCGGGACTATATACTCAACGCCAACCTGCTCCAGGTGGTCTGGTTTCTGTCCTGGCCCGTCATCACCCAGATGCTGGTGAACAGCCTGGTGGGGGCCGTGGACATGAAGATGGTGGGGTCCCTGGGTTCGGAAGCGGTGGCCGCCGTGGGCCTGGCCCATCAACTCGTCATGCTCCTGGCCATCTCCGCCATGGGCGTCGCCACCGGCACCACCGCCCTGGTGGCCCGCTATTACGGGCAGGGGGACCATAAGGGTACTGTCGCAACTTCGGCCCAGTCCTTTATCCTGACTTTGGTCTTTGCCGTGGTCATCTCCGGCATCGGGATCCCGGGCAACCCCTTCTTCCTGCGGCTTCTGGGGGCCTCCAGGGAAGTCCTGCCCATGGCCTCGGGCTATTTGAACATCATCCTGTCGGGAAGCTTCTTCTTCATCGGCAAATACATCCTCTGGTCCATCTACCAGGGGCTGGGGGATACCAAGACCCCCTTGAAGCTGGATGTGCTGACCAACATCATCAACGTGGCCGGCAACTACACCTTTATTTTCGGTTTGGGCCCCATCCCCGCCTTCGGAGTCCAGGGAGCGGCCATGGGGACCCTCCTGGCCCACACAATCACCGCCGTCATCGCCTTCTTCTATTTGAAGCAGAAGGCCTTCATCAGCCCCCCCCGCATTAAGGAGATGTTCCAACCGGAACTGGCCAAGATCAGGACCATCCTGGCCATCGGCATCCCCGCCAGCCTCCAGGGCGCGGCCCAGGCCGGTGCCAACACCCTGATCCTGGGCATGGTGGCCCGGACTGCCGAGGGGACCCACGCCGTCTCCGGCTACTCCGTGGGCCTCCTCATCTTCAGCTTTGCCATCTTCCCCGGTGCCGCCGTGGCCACCGCCGCTGCCTCCCTGGTGGGCATCAACCTGGGGAACAAAAACCCGAAGCGGGCCCAGGAGAGCGGCTGGAAGTGCTCCCTGGTGGGTTTCGTCATCATCCTGTGCCTCTCCGTCATCATCTTCATCTTCGCCCCCGCCCTCATCGCCTTCTTTGTCGATGACCCCCGGGTCATCGCCGTGGGCTCCTCCCTGGTCCGCACCCTGGCCGTGGTGGAACCCCTTCATGCCGTGGGCATCATCCTGTCCCGGGCCATGCATGGGGCGGGGGAATCCCGCACCCCCTTCCTCATCTCCATCCTGGCCTGGATGGGGGTCAGGGTCCCCCTGGCCTGGTTCCTGGCCTTCCACCTGGACCTGCAGGCCCAGGGCATCTGGTACGCCATCGCCTTCACCCAGGTCCTGGCAGCGGTGCTCCTCCTCTGGGTCTTCAGCCGGGGCGTCATCTTCAGGGCAAAAGAAATCACCCGGGAAGCAGGGTACGAAGCGGCCAGCGGCGAATAAGGATAACTGGCGAATATTGGAACAGCAAACCTGGAGGTTGAGAAAGTTGAATATACTGGAAACCATACCCCTTTCCCTGGACCCGCAGGAAATTGCCAAAAAGCTGCGTCTCTCCCCCCGGGGACACCGGCAGGAGATGCTGGACCAACTCCTCCTGAAGGCCCGGGAGGTGATCCGGCCCCGGGCCGCCTACCGGGTGGCGTATGTCTTCGAGAAGGGGGAAGACACGGTAAAGATCGGCCCCATCACCTTCAAAAGCCGCATCCTCCGGGTCAACCTGGACCAGGCCGGCAAGGTTTTCCCCTATGTGGTCACCCTCGGGGAAGAATTTGACCGGGAAACCCGGGCCTTAAACGACATGCTGCTGAAGTACTACCTGGAAGAGCTGGCCAACTATGCCCTGGGCCAGGCCCAGGAATTCCTCCTGGCCCACCTGGCACAAACCTATGCCCTGGGCAAGCCCTCCCGGATGAACCCGGGTTCCCTCCCGGACTGGCCCCTGGAACAGCAGCGAAATCTCTTCGCCCTGCTGGGGCCGGAAAGGATAAAGGAGGCCCTGGGCGTGAGCCTCACTTCTTCCTTTCTCATGGTCCCCGTGAAGTCCGTCTCGGGCATCGTCTTCCAGGCGGAGAAGAACTTCAAGAGCTGCCAGCTGTGCCCCCGGGGAAACTGCCTCGGCCGGCGGGCAGCCTACGATAAAAAACTGCTGAGTACCTATGAGTAATTTCAAAAAAAGGAGTCTTTCCATTGATCGCCAAAGCCAGACGCGTCCTCGGAAACATCCGGCTCCACCGGGAAGGCGGCACCAAGAGCAGGGGGAGGCAGCTGTGGGAAATCTTTCTCCTGGCCTGCAAACACCGGCTTTCCCCCGTGGAGTATGAGGCCTACGGATTCTTCCGCCGGGAAAAGACCCGGGCCCAGATGAACACCTACCTGAGCAACTACGAGGTGACGGTGAAGCTGCGACGGCCCCTCTACGACGGGAGGTTTCTGGTCATCCTGAACAACAAGCTCCTCTTCAACCGCTTTTTCAGCTCCTTCGGGCTCCCCCTGCCGGAGCTGTACGGTTTTTTGAACACGGATTCGGGTTTTTTGCCCGATGGATCCCGCCTGACCAGCCGGGAGGAACTGGCGGCATGGCTGGCCAGAACGAGTTGGGATGAAATGTTCATCAAGCCGGTGGGCGGCCTGCAGGGCTTCAACGCCCTGATTATCCGAAACACCGCCGGGGGAAAAGTCCTCTGCGGCGCAGCGCCCCTTGGGGAATGGACTGCTGAAGAACTGTACGATCAGCTCTTCCGGGATATCCCCGCCGGCCGCTTCTATTTTCCCGGGTACATCTTTGAAGAGAGAATCCGCCAGCACCCCGCCTTGAGCCGTCTCAATGCAAGCTCCGTCAACACCTGCCGTATCCTGACCATCAAGAAGAAGGACGGCAGCGTCATCACACCCTGTGCCTATATCCGCATGGGCAAGGCGGACAGCACCGTGGACAACTTCAGCCAGGGAGGGGTGGCCGCCGCGGTGGATATGCAGACAGGCATTCTCAAACAGGGGACCTTCAACCCCAGGAAAGGCTTGAGCTGGACCTCCGTCCATCCCGACAGCGGCGCCGCCATCCCGGGCTTTCAGGTACCTCGCTGGGAAGAGGCAAAAGAATTGGCCCGCAGGGCTGCCGCCGTCATCCCCGGTATCAGGACTGTGGGCTGGGATGTGGCCATCACCGAAGGAGGGACCTGTCTAATCGAGGGAAACAGC
>PWVN01000217.1 GCA_003561835.1 Syntrophomonadaceae bacterium | reverse complement strand
TACCCGGACTACCTTTCCCTGGGGGTTCGGGAAACCGGTTTTCTCTCCTTTGGGGCCTTCCCCCTTTCCCGGGAGGCGGGGCACCACTACCCTGCCGGTGTTGAAGTGGACAGCCAGCAGGAAGCTGTGGATTTCAGCCAGATTTGGGAGAGTCAAGAATACAGCTGGTTCCAGGGAAAAGGCGGGGACCCGTGGATTGAGAAATCGGTGCCGGAACCCAACCGGGAGGGGGCTTACTCCTGGGCAAAGGCTCCCCGCTACCGGGGCCTGATTTGCGAGGGAGGCCCCCTGGCACGGCGCTTGCTGCGGGGGGAGGGCCCACGGCTGGCCTCTGCCATGGGCCGCATTGTTGCCCGCTCCCGGGAATCCCTGGAGGCTGCCGAACTGCTGGAGGCCTGGCTGGAGGAACTGCTGCCGGGCAAACCGGCAAGGGTTCCCGTGAAGATCCCTGCCTCTGCCAGGGCCGTAGGGGCCATAGACGCCATGCGGGGGCCTCTGTCCCACTGGGTGACCGTGAAGGCAGGGCGCATCTCCGGCTATCAGATAATTACCCCCTCGGCCTGGAGTTTCTCCCCCCGGGATGAGAAGGGGCAGCCGGGCCCTGTGGAAGAGGCCCTGGTGGGCACCCCCGTGGAAGACATCAAGGAACCTGTAGAGGTGGGCCGCATCCTTCGCTCCTTCGACCCCTGCTATTCCTGTGCGGCCCATGTGGTGGATCGCACCCGGGGAGAGAAGCATACGTTACAGGTTTAGAGGGGCTCAACCCCATCGTGTCAGCTTTTTTGGAGGTGAATCAGATGTGGCTTTTGGCCGGATTATTGCCCAAAAAGCTCCGCCATACCCGGGAGGTTCGCATCTTCCACTGGGTTTTGGCGGGTTCCTATTTCCTCCTCTTCTACACCGGCTTGCATATATCCCACCCGGGCCGGTTTCCTTTTCCGCGGATGCGCCTGGCCCGCCTGGGGCATTTCACCGGTCAGTTTGCCTTCCTGGGGGCCCTATTCTGGCGGATTCACAACGGGATAAAAACGGGGAACTACAGGGAAATCCTTCCGGGGGGGGAGACCCTGGCCAAAACCCCTGCCTACCTGCGCTACGAAGTATTCTTAACTTCCAGGGCGCCCGGGTTTCCCAAGTACAACCCCTTTCAAAAATTCCTCTACACCCTCTGGGTTCCTCTCTTTCTCATGCTGGGGGTCACAGGTTCAGTACTTTACATTCCCCAGAAGCTGGCCCCACTGGAAAGGGCCTTTGGGGGCCTGAACCGGGTCCGGCGCCTTCACTATCTCTTCAGCCTGGCCTCTTTTGGCACCGTGGCGGGGCACCTCTACTTTGCCCTCACTTCAGGGACGGAAACCCTGAAATCCATCTTTACCGGCTGCAAAGCCCGGGGGAAGAAATGAGGCCGGTAGAGAAAGCAGTGGTGTTGGGCCTGGGGAACCTGCTCTTAAGGGATGACGGCATCGGGGTCTGGCTGGTGCGGAAACTCAAGAAGATAGGCCCGCCCCCGGGGGTTACCTGCCTGGAAGGGGGAACGGGCCTGTGGGCTGTCACCGGGCTTCTTTCGCAAAATACCCGGCTTCTGGTGGTGGATGCCTTAAGAAACGGGGGGAAGCCCGGCTCCGCTTATCTCCTGTCCGAAACCGACTTCGATCCGGGGGAACTGGCCGGGGAGTCCTGGAACTCCCTGCACGACCTGCGGCTTTTGGGCCTGCTGCAGCTTCCCGAACTGGCCGGAAGGCTTCAGTCCTGGTCCATTATGGGCGTGGAGCCTCAAGAGATCGGGCCCGGCGTGGGCCTGACTCCGGCCCTTGAAGCCAAACTACCCGGGCTGACAGAAATTCTCCGGCAGGAAGCCGGAAGGCTGGGGATTGGGTCCTGACAGGAAAATCCGGCGGCCTTCCCTGACATTTGTTAGATGTCCATACCTTTCACTGACCCGGCATAATTCCCCTACCCTGTTTTTGGTGCAGGTAGCAGGCATACTCAAAGGGAATCTCGAAGAGGGTCGACCACCTGCTTTTCTCGGGGCAGTAATTTGTTTCAATATACCACAGCTTGCCGTGATGATCGAGGGCCAGGTCAATGCCCATCTCTGCAGCCCAGGGATAAAGGGTTTCAAAAGCTTTGGCAATCTCAAGGCAAAATTGCCTCATAGAGCGATGATACGGTTTCAAGGGCAGCTTTGACACGGAAACCATTTCCCCCCCTTGACTTAGATTGGTAATCTCTCCCTTCTCCCTGGCGAATCTGGCTACACGGCTTGTTACCTGCCACTTGTTTTTTCCGTTTTTCTGCATAACGGCCCTGACATCAAAAGGACGGCCGTTGAACTCTTTAAGGGGAATCCATTTCTGCACCAGGAAAGATGCGGGACGGGGAAAGGCTTCATGAAAAAACGACTTGATCTCCTGGGGCGGCAGGGAAATCTTTCTGCTGGCGGCAGCATATTTTTTGAAGGAAGTCTGGCGGACCTGGTACCCGGCGTGATCCTTTTCAGCGATGGTGATTCCTCTCCCCCTGGAACCATAAACCGGCTTAATGATCACTTTGCCGTATTGCCTTATAAAGGAGGCGAACCCTTCGAAGGATAGGATTTCTGCAGGTGGAACATGGCCTTTTAGTTGGCCATGTGAATTTAGATGCTCATAATTATCCAATTTATTTGCCTGCCGGTACAAAGGAAAGTTAATAAAGCGGATATTCTTTTTGCGCAGCCTTAAAAACCTGTCAATCAGGCCCTGGTCCACAATATAGCTGGCATTTCGGAAGATATTTACCCGTGGTACCGGGACCGTCTTGTGCATCAGGTCATCTTGCTTAAAGGAGTAGACCAGGGCTTCGACCGTATTCCTGGTTTGATGGATTTGCATGAAAGAGAAGATGCACAAATCTACCTGATGTTTTTTTGCCAAAGTCATGTAGGGCTGCAAAAGGTTGGCAGGAATGTAATTATGCTTCTGCTCATGCTTAAAAGCAATCCCGATCATTGCCGGTATTCCTTTCATTACGAAATCGGTCTCAAAAAATCGATATACTTTGAACGTTCTTTAACTTCTTGAAACCCGTTCTTTTTTGCGGCATTGACGGCCGCATGATTTATCTTGTGAACCGTAGCCGAGAGCCCTCTAAAGCCCTCAACCTTCTCCCGCCCATATTCCAGGAGGGACTCGAAAACTTTAGATGCAAACCCCTGTCTTTGAGCATGTTTTTCGAAAGCAAGGATATAGATATATATTGTTTTATCCGGCTTAAGGCCAAAACTTACATAGCCTACCCTCTCTCCCTC
>PWVN01000265.1 GCA_003561835.1 Syntrophomonadaceae bacterium | reverse complement strand
TCATCTTTACGGATTGAATTTTCTATGTTATTATATATGCACCCCCCCGGGATAGGGTAGTCCTTTATCCAAGCATCCCATCCCCGGGGAGGGGATATCCACCCTAATTAAACCACACTCTCTTCAGGGTGTCAACAGTTTGCGGGGGAAAACAGTGGCCAAAAATAACCGTTTGCCCTTGGGCCTGGCGGCCTTGGGAAAAGAAGCCGCATCCATCCTTTCGTTCCTCGTATCTGTGGACACTTCCCGAGGCGGGGAAATTATCCTGGCCCGCTACCTGGGGCAGCTTCTTGAAAAATCCGGCCTGGCTGCCCGTATTTATGAACCATTTCCCGGGCGGGGGTCCCTGGTGGCCTGCCTTACCGGCGGCTCCAAGCCGCCTTTGGTGCTTCTCAGCCACCTGGATACAGCCCCTGCTGCAGAAGCGGACTGGCCCTTCCCGCCCTTCCCGACCTTCTCCGAAGCTGCGCAGGCTAACGAGATCTGCGGGCGGGGAGCCATTGACTGTAAGGGCCTGGCCACGGTGCATCTTCTGGTTTTCATGACCCTCAGCCGCCTGGGAGTCAAGCTGGACAGGGACATCTACCTGGTAAGTGCCGCCGGAGAGGAAGAAGGAGGCCATGTGGGGACAGGCTGGCTGCTGAACCACCTCCCTCCCCTCAGACGGTCAGAATATGTCCTGGGTGAAGGAGGCGGCTTTACCCTCAACACCCGGGAAGGCCTTTTCCAGTTATGCCAGATCGGAGAAAAAGGTAAGCTGAGGCTCTCCCTGAAAACAACATTGACAAAAGGCCAGCTTGCAACCCTGGCCCGGGCAGCCCTTGAGGGGTTAAAGGCAGATTTCTGCCTCCCTCTTCCCCCGGGCCTTGAGGAGAAGTTGGACATGAAAAACATCCGCACAAACCGTTTCCATATCCAGGACAGCGAAATTACTTTTGAAATTCTCCCCCATGGGGATGTGGAAAGTTGTTTTCAGGCCTTTGCTAAAGCCCTCTCCCGGGAAGACCCCGGGGCCCAGATGACCATCAAGGACAGGGTACCGGGAACTATAAGCAGCCCTCGTACGCCGCTGTACACCGCCCTGGAAAGGGAAACGGGTAAACTCCAGGAAGCCCGCCTCGCTCCCTTTATCACCCCGGGATACAGCGACAACCGCTACTTTCGGGCCCTGGGGGCAGCAGTTTACGGTTTTCAGCCTCTGCTTCCGGGGCATAATCCGGGTTGGATTCATGGGACCGGTGAGCGTATAGGCCTTTCATCATTGACCTTTGGCGTGGAAGTCCTCTTTACGGCCATCATGACAGCTTTTGGCCAGTAATTGCCAAACACAGATCGTCTTCGCATAAGAGCAGCAGTATTTTTCGTTGCAGGCAAAAAGCCCGTGTGTTACAATATAGTAAATTAGTAACACTTACCAGCACAATAAACCGGATCCTTCATAAAAAGATTTCACTTACCTATCACAAACCCTCACAGGGAAAAACCAAAAGGAGGAAATGTTCTATGTCTGGAAAGCGCTTGTTATTGTTGGGTGTTTACGGTATGGAGGTTGTGGAGGCCGGCGGGGCTTTGGCCAAGAACGTGGAAGCGGGAGGCAAATCCTTTGCCAACCTGATGCTCTGCTCGGAAACTTCCCGCCCCCAGGTTGTGGAAGCGGGCAAGGTTTTGGGCGTGGAGGTCAGTTTCTCTGATTTCTCCTATGGACTGGTGGATTTAAGTCCGGAGTCCAAAAAGAAGCTCATCAGAGTCGTCAGGGAAATAAAGCCCGATATCATCATTTCCCAGGATCCGGAACACTCTTTCCATGACCTGGATCCGGACCGCCGCCAGGCCATGATCCTGATCCTGGAAGCCATTGCCCTGGCATCCCGGGATTTTGCCCTGGATGAAATGCCGGGTCTTGAGTCCCATCCCATTCCCGCCATTTACTACATGACTCCCGATCACCCCAACTGCCTGATCAATGTGGCCCCTGTCTGGGACAAAAAAGAAGCGGCCATGGACAAACTGGGCTCCCAGATGGCCTTCAGCGCCAAGGTGAGCCTGGAGAGGTTCGGCAAGGATGCCGTCAGGGTCGTGGTCCCGGACGTTGACGACCTGCTGGCGAAAAACGATTATTACAGCATCGGACGCAAACTGCACCTGGCTACGGACAAGTCCTTTCATATATATCACGGTATGTGCAGCCACGGCGCCTTTGCCATGGCAGAGCCCTACCGCCTGGACGGCAAGTTTCACCTGGAGGTTCTCACGGACAAGTAATCAAATTCGGGCCATGAATTCAACTAAAAAGGAGGAGACAGAATTTGTTAAAAGTCAGACATCTTGCCCTGGTTTTGTTGGTCATCTTTTTTCTCACTTCAACGGTTTTTGGCGCTCAGCAAATCCCAGAGCTTAGGGTAGGCGTCCACAATGATGAAAATACCCTGACCCCGTACACCTACGTTACGGGCACCCCGGGACTGGAAATGGTCAACCTCATTTATGACTCCCTTTTCCAGCTGGATAAGGACAACATTCCCCAGCCCTGGCTCGTCGAAGACTTTGAAGTAACCGACGACAACCTGGTCTATACCTTCAAACTGCTGGAAGGGGTAAAATGGCACGACGGCGTCGACTTTACTGCCGAAGACGTTAAGTTTACCTACGACTACTTGATCGAATATCCCAAGTCCCGCTTTACAAACCCCGTCAGCCGCATCGAGGTAGTGGAAGTGGTGGACGAGTTTACCGTCAAAATGACGCTGAAGGTTCCAGACCCCACCTTCTTCATCCAGCCCCTTGCCGACCTGCCCATTATTCCCAAGCATCTATGGGAAGAAGTGGACAACCCCGATGAGGCGGATGTGAGAATCGGTACCGGCCCCTATATCCTGGAAGAATATCGTTCGGACCAATACTACAAGTTTGTGGCCAATCAAGATTACTTCAGGGGCACCCCCGTGGCAGAGACCCTCATCTTCCCCATCATTAAAGACAACACCGCCCTCTTCACCGCTTTAAAGTCAGGACAATTGGATTCCGTAACCCGTCAGTTGACACCGGAAATCGTGGGCGAATTTGACCGCATTGCCAATATCGCCCTGGCCGAGGGCCCCGGTTATTCCACCACGCTGCTGCAGTTCAATAATGAAAAGTATCCCCTGGATATGACAGAATTCAGAGAAGCCCTGTTCATGGCCATTGACAGAGAAGATATCATCAATACGGTCCTTCTGGGCCAGGCTGTCATGGGCAGCCCCGGGTTTATCCATCCCGACTCCCCCTATTACAACCCTGCCGTAAAGAAGG
>PWVN01000245.1 GCA_003561835.1 Syntrophomonadaceae bacterium | reverse complement strand
CGGGAGACCTGCTTCATTTTTAAGAGGGTTTTCCGGCAGCGAACCGCCGGGGAGTTGGCGGCAAAGACCAGGTCGTATTCACCTTCTGCCTCCACCTTTTCCCAGTCTGCCTGCTGCAGCCAAATGTTTGTCAGTTTCTGTCTTTGCGCTTCTTCAGCCAGCACGTTCAGCATGTTCCCGGCAATGTCCATGGCCACCACTTCCCCGGCGGCCTCGCCCAGAGGAAGGGTGTAGGTGCCCGGGCCGCAGCCGATATCCAGCACGTGGGACGTATTATCAACAATCCGGTCTTCTTTCCATTTCCGCACCAAATTGCGGTTGGCCGGCATTTGCGCGCGGCAGATCTTCAGGTAGGTCGGGGCAAAGAGATCCCAGAACAACTTCCAGGCGGCGGGGTCCTGCTCGTGACGGCAGAGCGAAGAGCTTTGCCTTGCCTGGTGCCAGGCCCTGTCGTAAAAATGGCTGTCGGGAATATTCAAGGAGTCTAACTCCCTTCTTTGACAAAAAACATGTATTTTGCTTCCTTTCCCGGCAAATTATCTATTTATTTCTTTGCTTATCTCTCTGGCGGTGAGGGCAGGCGGATTGTTACCGGCCGGTTTCACTCTGCCAGGTGGCAGCATACCCGGTGTTCTTTACCCAACTCCCGGGGTTCAGGCTCTTCCTTGCTGCACCGTTCCTCAAAAAAGGGGCAGCGGGTACGAAATCTGCAGCCTGTCGGCGGCCGGGTGGGGCTGGGCATCTCTCCGTGCATAATGAAGCGCCGGTTCTTCACATCCGGGTCGGGAACGGAGACAGCGGACAGAAGGGAGCGGGTATAAGGGTGCAGTGGCCGGTGGAATATTTCCTTGACAGGACCAAGCTCAACAATCTTGCCCAGGTACATCACAGCGACCCTGCTGCTCATATACCTGACGATGCTTAAATCGTGGGCGATAAAAAGGTACGTCAGTCCCAGCTTATCCTGCAGATCTTTCATCAGGTTTAGAATCTGGGCGCGAATGGAAACATCCAGGGCAGAGACGGGTTCATCGTTGATAATAAAGCGGGGATTTAAAGCAAGGGCCCGGGCGATACCGATCCGTTGCCTCTGCCCGCCGCTGAATTCATGAGGGTACCTGCCTGCCTGCTCCGGCCCCAGGCCCACCAGCTCCATCAGCTCCAGGATTTTCTCCTGCCTCGCTTTACCGCTGGCCGTGCCGTGTATTTTCAGGGGTTCCCCAATGATATCCCTGATCTTCATACGGGGATTGAGGGAGGAAAAGGGGTCCTGGAAAACAAGCTGCATTTCTCGTCTCAGGCGACGTATCTCCTTCTTGCCCAGCTCATAGATAGCCTGCCCGTTAAAAAAAACCTGGCCTGCAGAAGGTTCTACCAGGCGTAAAAGCAGCCTGGCCACCGTAGATTTTCCGCAGCCCGATTCGCCCACCAGGCCCAAAGTCTCACCTTTTTTCATAGAGAAGCTCACCCCGTCCACGGCATGAATAACGGTGGTTTTGTTGGAAAGGAAACTGTTTAGGGGGAAGTGCTTTGTCAGGTTTTTTACTTCCACCAGGGGGCTGGACATCAGAAAACACCCCCTGGGGCATGTTTCCAGCAGCTGACCCAGTGTTCCGTTCCTACCTGCACAACAGCGGGGTATTCCCGGTGACAAATTACTTCATGTTCCGGGCACCTGGGGTGAAAAATACATCCCGCTGGAAGATCAGCCGGGTTGGGGATGACACCGCTGATACTTTCCAGGCGGTGGACATCGCGGTCGATGCGGGGGATCGCATTTAAAAGTCCCCGGGTATAGGGGTGCCGGGGGTGTTTAAAGATGCTCCTGGCGGGAGCACTTTCCACAATTTTTCCGGCGTACATGACGGAAATTCTATCGCACAATTTTGCGACGATCCCAAAATCGTGGGTGATTAACAGCAGCGCGGTTTCCAGTTCTTGGGTGAGTCCCTGGAGCAGCTCCAGGATCTGAGCCTGAATGGTGACATCCAGGGCGGTCGTAGGCTCATCGGCAATGAGAAGCGATGGGTGGCAGGAGAGGGCCATGGCGATCATCACCCGCTGCCGCATCCCCCCGCTGAGCTGATGGGCGTAGTCCCTTGCCCGTACCCGGGGAGAGGGGATGCCCACCAGGTCCAGCATGGAAACGGCCTTTTCCCTGGCCTCCGGCTGCCCCAGCCCCTGGTGCAGCCGGATCGCTTCCTCGATTTGCCTGCCGACCCGCAGCACCGGGTTTAAGCAGCTCAGCGGCTCCTGAAAAACAATTGATATTTTTCTGCCCCTGATTTTGGCCATTTCCCAGGCGTTTTTGCCCAGAAGGTTTTCCTCTTCCAACAGGATCTCGCCGGCTACGGTCTTGCCGGGAGGGGGCACCAGGCCCATGATGGATAACGCTGTAACGGTTTTTCCGCAGCCCGCTTCCCCCACCAGCCCCGCGGTTTTTCCACGCTCGACGGTTAAATTTATGCCGTCCACGGCGCGCACCACTTTGCCGCCTGTGTTAAAATAAGTTTTCAGTTCTCGCAGTTCCAGCAGATTCATCTGTGCCGTCTCCTTAACCAGTTTTCTTGAGCCAGGGGTCCAGGGCATCTCGCAGCCCGTCACCGAGAAAGTTAAACGCAAGGACTGCGGTCATGATGGCCAGCCCCGGGTATACGGTGAGGTGAGGCGCCGTGCGCATGAAAGGGCGTCCGGCATTAAGCATAGAGCCCCACTCGGCGTGGGGAGGCTGCATGCCCAAACCCAAAAAGCTCAGGGCGGCAGCGGCCAGGATGACATGGGCTATGCCCAGGGTAACCATAACGATCACCGGGGCCATGACATTGGGCAGAATGTGAGTAAAGATAATTCGGGCATCGTGGGCACCCAGGGACCTGGCAGCCTCCACGAACTCCCTCTCCTTCACGGATAATACCGCGCCCCGCACCACCCTTGCGTAGCTGGTCCAGCCTATCAGGGACATAGCGAACACGATGCTGAACAAGGAAGGGCCCATGATGCCGGCAATGACCAGGGCCAGGATAATTCCGGGGAAAGCCAGCAGCACATCCACCAGGCGCATCATAATATCATCCACCAGGCCGCCCCTGTAGCCGGCCAGGGCACCAAAGACCATGCCGATGGACGCTGTGATGGTCACCACAACCACTCCCACATGGAGAGATACTCGGGCTCCGAAAATGAGGCGGCTGAAAAGACAGCGGCCCAGGTGATCCGTCCCCAGCAGGTAACCTTCTTCGCCGCTGGAGAAGAGACGGGGGGCCAGCTGCTGCTTGTTGGGGTCGTGGGGGG
>PWVN01000235.1 GCA_003561835.1 Syntrophomonadaceae bacterium | reverse complement strand
GGAGCGGCTGTCATTCTGTGCTCCCATCTGGGGCGGCCGGGTGGAGAGGTCGTAGAAGAGCTGCGACTGGATCCCGTCGCGGAACGGCTCTCCGAGCTCATCGGCAAAAAAGTTCGGAAAATGAATGCGGTCGTGGGTGATGAGGTTACTGAGGCGGTCGAGGCAATGCAGGACGGCGATGTACTCCTTCTGGAGAACACCCGTTTTGAGCCGGGCGAGACGCGTAACGACGCGGAGCTGAGTCGCAAGCTTGCTGATCTAGTCGATCTCTATGTCAACGACGCGTTTGGCGCCGCACACCGGGCCCATGCCTCGACCGCCGGGGTAGCGGAGCATCTGCCTGCGGTGGCCGGCAAGCTACTGGCGCGTGAGCTCGAGGTACTGGGCGACGCGGTGAGCGATCCCGAGCGACCCTTTGTTGTGATCCTGGGTGGGGCCAAGATCTCGGACAAGATTCCCCTTATTCAGAAACTCTTGAGCCAGGCTGATCGCATACTGATCGGCGGAGGGATGGCCAACACCTTCCTCAAGGCCAGGGGCTTTGAACTGGGGGCCTCCCTCCTGGAAGAGGACAAAGTGGGCCTGGCAGAAGAGCTCATGGCCCTGGCGGCAGAGAAGGGGGTCCCCCTGGTGATGCCGGTGGACCTGGTGGCGGCCCGGGAGTTGAAGGAAGGCCAGGAGACCCGGGTGGTCCCCGTCGACGGCCTGCCGGAAGGGTATATGGCCCTGGATGTGGGGCCCGAAACGGTTAAAGCCTTCGCCGGGCACATCCAAAAGGCGGGCACCGTCATCTGGAACGGCCCCCTGGGAGCCTTTGAAGTGGCCCCCTTTGACCGGGGAACGACGGCGGTGGCCGGGGAACTGGCCAAAAGCTCTGCCGTGTCCATTATCGGCGGCGGCGACCTGGTGGCCGCCGTCCACAAGGCCGGCCTGGCGGACCAGATGACCCATATCAGCACCGGCGGCGGCGCCACCCTGGAATTCCTGGAAGGCCGGGAACTGCCGGGTGTGACGGTCATCACCGGGGGAGGTGGCAGAGGATGATGGCCCCAATGAGGCGGGCCATCCTGGCCGCAAACTGGAAGATGAACATGACCCTGGCGGTGGGGAGGGCCTTTGTGGAGGAACTCCTGGCCCGTCCCCTGCCTGCCGGGGTGGAGGTGGTGCTCTGTCCCCCCCATACCCTGCTCCATTCCCTGGGGAAGCAGCTTAAGGGTACCTCCCTGAAGCTGGGGGCCCAGAACATGTATTTCGAGGAGTCGGGAGCCTTTACCGGCGAAATCTCCCCCCTGATGCTGCAGGATGCGGGGGTGGATTATGTGATCCTGGGCCATTCGGAACGCCGGGCCCTTTTCCAGGAAGACGACGGCCTGGTGGGGAAAAAGGTGGCCGCCGCCATGGCCCGGGGCCTGGGCCCCATCTTCTGCGTGGGGGAGACCCTGAAGGAGCGGGAAGGGGGAGAAACCCTGGCCGTGGTGGAGCGGCAGCTTTCGGGAGGCCTGGCGGCCGTGCCCCGGGAGCAGGCGGGAGAGTTGGTCATCGCCTATGAGCCTGTCTGGGCTATCGGCAGCGGCCGGGCTGCCACCGGGGAAGACGCCCGGGAGGTGGCCGCCTTCATCCGCCGCTTTTACCGGGATCAGTTCGGCCGGGAGGCGGAAGCCGGCCTGCGGGTCCAGTACGGGGGCAGCGTCAAGGGGGCGAACATCCGGGAGTTCACCGGCTATCCCGAGATCGACGGCGCCCTGGTGGGGGGCGCCAGCCTGAAGGCCGGCAGCTGGTACGAGATCTTGCAGGCCGTGGGGCAGCAGGTTTCTGCTCCGTGACGAGAGAGGAGCTGGAGGATGATGAAAAAACCCAGGCCCCTGGTGCTGGCCATCCTGGACGGCTGGGGGATCAGCCGCCGCCGCAAGGGGAACGCCATATACATAGCCAAAACCCCCCGGATGGACGCCTTTAAAGAGGTCTTTCCCTTCGCCAAACTGGAGGCCAGCGGCGAGGCGGTGGGCCTGCCCGCCGGCCAGATGGGGAATTCGGAGGTGGGCCACCTGAATATGGGGGCGGGCCGGGTGGTCTACCAGGAACTCACCCGCATCCACAAGGCCGTCAAGGAAAAGACCTTCTTTAAAAACCCTGTCCTCCTGGAGGCGGTGAAGCGGGCCGGGGAAGGCGGGGCCCTGCACCTGATGGGGCTGGTCTCAGACGGCGGGGTTCACAGCCACATCGACCACCTGTACGCTCTCCTGAAGATGGCCCGGGAGAGCCGCCTGCCCCAGGTCTACATCCATGCCCTTTTGGACGGCCGGGATGTATCCCCCGCCAACGCCCGGGAGTACCTGGAACCCCTGCAGAAGAGGCTTGAGGCGGAAAAGAGCGCTGAACTGGCCACCATCGCCGGCCGTTACTATACCATGGACCGGGACCGGCGCTGGGAACGGACGGAGAAGGGGTACCGGGCCCTGGTCCGGGGGGAGGGGGAGACGGCCCCCGATGCCCTGACGGCCCTGGAGAGGGCCTACGGCCGGGGGGAGACGGACGAGTTCGTCCTGCCCACGGTGCTGGTGGACGAAGAGGGCCGGCCCCGGGGCCGGGTGCAGCCGGGGGATGCGGTGATCTTCTTCAACTTCCGCCCCGACCGGGCCCGCCAGATCACCCGGGCCTTTACCGACAGGGACTTTACATCCTTTGACCGGGGGAAAAACCCTCCGCACCCCTTTTTCGTCTGCCTGACCCACTACGACAAGACCATCGATGCCCCGGTGGCCTTCCCGCCCCAATCCCTCAAGAACACCTTGGGGGAGGTCCTGAGCCAGGCCGGGTTGACCCAACTGCGGATTGCCGAGACGGAGAAGTACGCCCACGTGACCTTCTTTTTCAACGGCGGCAGGGAGGAGCCTTCTCCCGGGGAGGAACGGGTTCTCATCCCCTCCCTGAAGATCGCCACCTACGACCTGCAGCCGGAGATGAGCGCTCCTGCGGTGACCCGGACCCTCCTGGAAAAGATGGAGGAGGGCGCCTTCGATGTGATCGTCTTGAACTACGCCAACCCCGACATGGTGGCCCATACCGGGGACATCAAAGCCGCCGTCGAGGCGGTGGAGACGGTGGATACCTGCGTGGGGCGGGTGGTGGACAGGGCCCTGGGGCTGGGGGGTGCCGTATGCGTCACCTCGGACCACGGGAATGCCGAGCTGATGCTGGATTCCCGGACCAACGGGGTCGTCACCGCCCACACCTCCAACCTGGTTCCCTTCATCCTGGCCAACAGGGAGGGGTACCGGCTGAAGGGGAAGGGGATT
>PWVN01000232.1 GCA_003561835.1 Syntrophomonadaceae bacterium | reverse complement strand
CGAGGCGGTGGGGGCCTTCCTCTTGAGCTTCCGCTTCGTGCCCCAGTTCGGCCTCTGGGAAGGAATCTACAAGGCCGTCTTCCATGCCGTTTCCGCCTACTGCAATGCCGGCTTCGACATCATGGGGAATTTCCAGAGCCTGACGGCCTACGCCGGGGACCTCTGGGTCAGCGGTGTCATCACGGCCCTCTTTATCCTGGGGGGCCTCGGGTTTGTGGTGCTGCTGGAGGTGCACGAGGAAAGGCGTTTCCGCAGGCTTTCCCTCCATGCCAAATTCGCCCTGCTGATCGCCCTCTTCCTCTTGAGCACCGCCACCCTTTTCATCCTGGGCATGGAGTCGGGGAACCCCATGACCCTGGGGGCCCTTAAGGGGGGAGAGAAGGTACTGGCGGCCTTCTTCACCGCCGCCACCCCCAGGACCGCCGGTTTCAATACGGTGCCCACGGACCTCCTCACCGTGAGCAGCCAGTTTTTCATCATCGGCCTCATGTTCATCGGCGCTTCCCCGGCCTCCACCGGCGGGGGCATCAAGACCACCACCATGGGGGTCCTCTTCTGGACGGCGGTGTCCGTGGCCGGGGGCCGGGAGGATGTGACCCTGCTGCAGCGGAATATCCCCTTGAGGATTATCAAGAAATCCCTGGCCATCGTCCTGCTGTCCCTGCTCCTCGTCTTTACCGTCACCCTGGTGCTGACGGTCCTCGAAGGGGCCCCTTTCCTGGAAGTCCTCTTCGAGTCCATGTCCGCCTTCGGGACGGTGGGGCTGAGCCTGGGGCTGACGCCGGAACTTTCACCCCCGGGAAGGCTCATCCTTTCCCTGACCATGTTCGCCGGCAGGATCGGCCCCTTGACCATGGTCCTGGTCTTTACCCGGAGGGCCGGGAAACCCATGGTCAAGTACCCCGATGAAAATATCATGATCGGTTAAGAGGTGGTTAAAGTTGAAAACCAAACAGTTCGCCGTGATCGGCCTGGGCCGCTTTGGCACCAGCATAGCCCAGACCCTCTACCAGATGGGCCATGATGTCCTGGCCGTGGACCTGTCGGAGGAACGGGTGAATGCCATCATGAAAGACGTAACCCATGTGGTGCAGCTGGATTCCACCAACGAAGCGGCCCTGAAGTCCCTGGGGCTGGACAACTTCAATGTGGTCATCGTCAGCATCGGCCAGGACATCCAGGCCAGCATCCTCACCACCCTGATCTTGAAAGAATTGGGCTGCAAAAATATCGTGGCCAAAGCCAGGACGGAGCTCCACGGGAAGGTCCTTTACAAGATCGGTGCCAACCGGGTGGTTTACCCCGAATGGGACATGGGGATCCGGGTGGCCCACAACCTGGCCTCCGCCAACATCCTGGATTTCATTGAACTCTCGGATGAATACAGCATCGTGGAGGCGAAAGCCCCGGGGTATATGACGGGCAAAACCCTGCAGCAGCTGGATCTGCGGGCCAAGATGGGGGTCACCGTTCTGGCCATCAAGGGGGGGGAGGCGGACATCAACGTTTCCCCCGGGGCCCGGGACCGGGTGGAGGAAGGGGACATCCTGGTGCTGGTGGGCAAGACGTCGGATGTAAAGAAAATCGAGGAGAGGTTGTAGGTATGGATATTCAAAGCAGCGCCAACAGCAAGCTGAAGCAGTTCCGCCTCCTGCAGATGAAGAAATACCGGGAGAAGCTTAACCTGGTGCCCCTGGAAGGGGTGACCCTGGTGGCGGATGCCTTCACGGCCGGGGCCCGGCTGGACTGGGTCGCCTATGACGGGGAAGCCCTGACGGATCGGGGCCGCGCCCTCCTGAAGACCCTGGCGGAGGCCGGAGTGCCCCTCTTTGAGGCGGCGCCGGGGCTCCTTAAGGAGTTTTCGGGGGTGGAGACCTCCCAGGGACTGCTGTGCGCAGCCCGGGCGCCCGGATACACTTTCCAGGAGGTGCTGGGCTGGGACCCGGCCCGCATCCTGGTCCTGGACAGGCTCTCGGACCCGGGGAATATGGGGACCCTGTTCCGTACCGCCCTGGCGGGGGGCATCACGGGGCTTATCTGCACCCGGGAAACGGTGGACCCTTTAAATCCCAAGGTGCTGCGGGCCAGCATGGGGGCCGTCTTTACCCTGCCCTTTCTCAAGGATTGGGAACCCCAGGATATTACCTCCATGCTGAAGGGGCAGGGCCTGCCCCTGTACTGCTGCCATCCCCGGGAGGGCCAATCCTGCTTTGACACCCGCTTCCCCCAAAGCCACGCCCTGGTCATCGGAAGCGAGAGCAGGGGGGTTTCCGCCGCCTTCCTGGAAGCATGCCACCAGCGGGTGACCGTACCCCTGGTGGGGCCGGTGGAGTCCCTGAACGCGGCCACCGCCGGCGCTGTGGTCATCTACGAGGCCCTGCGCCAGAGCCAGACCAACACCCGCAAGCCCGGTTAACATGACTTGGGTCAGGCTTGAAATTCTCACTTTCCCGAAAGGGGCAGTTTGTCGCGATAATGAGCCGGGCGGCACGACCTCTCGCTGACCCTTCCATGCCCCCTGACTGAACACTTTGGTTTCCGGATCCGGTTGTTTTTTAAAAGGCGGTATGCTATAATCTATGTGTTCCCCGAAATTAGACGAAGGGAAGTGGCTTTTAGATGATGACCGCCGAAGTATTCTGGAGAATGTTCGAAGCCACCGGTTCCATTACCGCTTATCTAATTTACAGGAAACTGGCAGTACAATAATACACAGGTAAAATATCGTTAAAGGCAATGATGGAGAAGAGTAGGCGAAGACAATGAACAGCAGGGAGGGGGAGTCATGGACTGGAAGCTCCCCTTGGAAATTGTTCGCTGAAGTTCCCTCCGGAGCCGGCGGCTGAAAGCCCCCGCGAGTAGGCCGATACCGGTTAAGCCGTTATGAAAAAGAGAGCTGTCCGAGACAGCTAATATGGGTGGTACCGCGGAAGACTTTCGTCCCTGAACGAAAGTTTTTTTATTTACCTTGAGAATAATGGAGGGTTTTGTCATGCAGGAAGCGTTGCGAAAGATGGAAGAGGCCGCGCGCCAGAGAATCGTGAAGGCGGCGGACTCCGCAGAGCTGAAAGAAATCAAGGTTCAATACCTGGGGAAGAAGGGGGAAATCACCCGGATCCTCCGGGGCATGGGGCAGCTGGACCCGAAGGAGCGGCCCGTCGTCGGCAACATCGCCAACCAGGTGAAGGAGAACCTGGTCCAGGCCCTGCGGGACCGGGAAGAGATCCTCAAGGACGAAGCCCGTCAGGCGGAGTACACCCGGGAATCCCTGGACGTGACCCTGCCCGGTGTCCCCCTGCGGCAGGGCCACCCCCACCCCATCACCCTGGTCATGGAGGAGGTCAAGGGCATCTTCATGGGCATGGGCTTTCGGGTGGAGGACGGGCCGGAACTGGAGACGGATTACTACAACTTCGCGGCCCTGAACATCCCCAGGGACCACCCGGCCAGGGACATGCAGGATTCCTTCTACCTGACGGAGGATCTGCTCCTTAGGACCCACACCTCCCCCGTCCAGGCCCGGGTCATGGAAAAGATGGTCCCGGAGCTTCCCATCCGGGTTATCGTCCCCGGCAAGGTCTACCGCCGGGATGACGATGCCACCCATTCCTTTATGTTCCACCAGGTGGAGGGGCTGGCCGTGGACCAAAAGATCTCCTTGAGCGACTTGAAGGGGACCCTGCTCTCCTTCGCCCGGCAGATGTTCGGGCCAGGGCAGAAGATCCGCCTGCGCCCCAGCTACTTCCCCTTCACGGAGCCCAGCGCTGAGGTGGACATCTCCTGCGTCATGTGTAAAGGCCGGGGGTGCCGCGTCTGCGGGTCCACGGGCTGGCTGGAGATTTTGGGGGCCGGCATGGTCCACCCCCGGGTCTTCCGGATGTCGGGCTACGACCCGGAGGCGGTGACGGGCTTCGCCTTCGGCATGGGGGTGGAGCGGGTCGCCATGCTGAAGTACGGTATTGACGACCTGCGGATGTTCTATGTCAACGACCTGCGCATGCTGCGGCAGTTCCGCTGAGGGGCCGCCGCCATGCCCGGTAACGGGAAAAGGGCTCCCAAAGCCCGCCCCCCCATCCTACACATGTATCTGAGGAGGTCAAGAATATGAGGGTTCCCCTGAACTGGTTGAGGGAATTTATCGATGCGGGCCACCTGTCCGGCCCGGAAATCGCCGAAAAGCTGACCCGGGCCGGGGTGGAGGTGGAGGGCATCAGCCGCCTGACTCCCCCGCTGCCGGGAGTGGTGGTGGCGGAAGTCCTCTCCTTTGCCCGCCACCCCGCCGCCGACAAGCTCTGGGTGGTCCGGGTGGCCACCGGCAGTGAGGAATACCAGGTGGTGGTCGGGATCCAGAACTACGCGGTGGGAGACAGGGTCCCCCTGGCCCTCCCCGGGGCAAAACTGCCGGGAGGGGAAATCGAGCGGACGGAGATCCGGGGGGTCACCTCCAACGGTATGCTCTGCTCCGCGGAGGAATTGGGCCTGGATATGGCCGTGGAGGAAGACGGGATCCTCATCCTGGAACCCGATGCTGCCCTGGGGGAGGGCATCGACCAGGCCCTGGAGCTTGACGAGGAGATTCTGGAGCTGGGCCTGACCCCCAACCGGGCGGATTGCCTGGGGCTTATGGGGGTAGCCGTGGAAGTGGGGGTCCTGACGGGCCTTTCCGCCCACCCCCCGGAGGCCGTCCCTCCCCAGAAAGAGGGAGGAGAGGCGGGCAGGCGGGTCAAGGTCACCATCGAGGACCCGGATCTGTGTTCCCGCTATACGGCCATGGTGGTGGACGGTGTCCGGATTGCCTTCTCCCCGCCCAAATTCCAGATCCGGCTGCTCAAGGCGGGCATCCGCCCCATCAACAATGTGGTGGACATTTCCAACTACGTCATGTGGGAGACGGGCCAGCCCCTGCACGCCTTTGACTTCGACCGGGTAGAGGGCCGGCAGATCATCGTCCGCCGGGGCAGGCCCGGGGAGAAGATCAAAACCCTGGACAAACAGGTACGGCTCTTAAATCCCGACATGCTGGTGATCGCCGACCGGGACAACCCCGTGGCCCTGGCCGGTATTATGGGGGGTTATGACTCGGAGATCACCGGAGATACGAAGACGGTGCTGGTGGAAGCCGCCTGCTTCCATCCCATCAACAACCGGCGCACCGCCCGCTCCCTGGGCCTCACCTCCGAAGCGTCCACCCGCTTTGAGAAAGGCGTGGACCCGGCGGGGACGGATTTTGCCGCCCGCCGCACCGCATACCTGCTGGAGAAGGTGGCCGGCGGCACCCTGGTGCCCGGCCGGGTGGATGTCTACCCCGGGCCCATGCCGCCCTGGACCGTCAGCGTAAACCCCCAACGGGTCCGGGACCTGGTGGGGCTGGACCTCTCCCCGGAGAAGATGACGGACATCTTTACGCGGCTCGGGTTTACCGTGGAAGAGGCGGGGGAGAGACTGAAGGTCACCATCCCCAGCCGGCGCCGCGATATCGAAGCCGAAGTGGACCTGGTGGAGGAGGTGGCCCGGATTTACGGCTACGAGCACATCGAGACCACCTTCCCCGTGGGGGTGATAACCCAGGGGGACAAACCCACAGAGCAGAAAAACCTGGACAAGGTCCGGGAGATTCTCCTGGGGGCCGGCCTTTCGGAGGCCATCACCTTCTCCTTCATGAAGGATGCGGCCTTCAACGCCCTGCGGCTGCCCGCCGGCCACCCCCTGCGGCAGGCCATCCCCGTCAAAAACCCCCTGTCCGAGGAGTACGGCCTCCTGCGGACCACCCTGCTGGGGAACCTGTTGAACACCCTGAAATACAACCTGAACCGGCAGCAGGAAGGCCTCTACCTCTTCGAGGTGGGGAAGGTTTTCATACCCAAAGCGCTGCCCCTGAAGGAGCAGCCCCGGGAGATCATGACCCTGGGCATAACCGTCACGGGGAAGAGGGGCGATGAGCACTGGCAGGAACCCCCCACCACCGCCGGCTTTTACTGGCTCAAGGGGGTCCTGGAGGGTGTCTTCGCCTCCCTGAACCTCAAGGGCTTTACCTGGGAACCCGCCAGGGTCCCCTTCCTGCACCCCACCCAGGGGGCGGAAATCCGGCGGGGGAATACCCTGGTGGGGGTGATGGGTTCCCTGCATCCCGGGGTCCTGGACAGCTTCCAGATCGGGCAGAAGGTGTTCTGCGCCGAGCTGGATTTGACCACCCTCATCGCCCGCACCGAACCCCGGGGCTTCAAAGCCCTGCCCCGTTATCCGGCCATTACCCGGGATCTGGCCCTCATCGTGCCGGAGGCCCTGCCCGCCGCCGCCGTGGAGGAGGCCATCCGAAAGGCGGGGGGGGACCTGGTGGAGAACATCCTCCTCTTCGACCTCTACACCGGGGAACAGGTGGCCAAAGGCCATAAGAGCCTGGCCTACACCATCACCTACCGGGATTACCGGGAAACCCTGCGGGACGAGAGGGTGAACCGGGTCCAGGCACAAATCCTGCAGAGCCTGGCGGAGCTGGGGGTTTCCCTGCGTTCCTGATTATTCTTTTGTCTTCGGCAGGAAAAGCAAAATAATTTGGCGAATGAAAGGGAGAAGCGCGGTTTATACCGAGGTTGAGGTGGTAAACATGGAAAAGAAGAGGATTAAAATCCAGATCCAGGGGGAAACCTTTACGATAAAAGGTTCCGTGGACCCTGCCCATCTGAAGAGGATTGCCGAACATGTGGACAAAAAACTGCAGCAGGTGAAGGACCAGCAGCCCAATTTGAACCCCCAGAAGGCCCTCATGCTGGCCTGTTTGAACCTGGCCGATGAAGTCTTCAAGCTCAAGGAAGAAATAAGCGAAATGGAAAGTTTGTTCGACGAAAAGGACCCTACCTAGACGAGGAGGGCGGAGAATGCTGAACACACTGGACATTTTCCTGCTCCTGATCTTCTCATTTTTCATCGTCAGCGGCTTCAGCCAGGGGTTGGTCGCCCAACTGGTGGACCTGGCCGGGTTTTTTGTCGCCCTGTACCTGGCGGCCACGGTGGGGAGCCGTTTTGCCCTGTACCTCCTGGAGGTTTTTGAGTTTGTGCCCGAGACCTTTTTCTCGGAAAACTCCCTTTTGGGCTATTTTTTCATCAATATCGCGGGTTTCATCCTGGTCTACTTTCTCGTCCGGATTGCCTTCAAGCTGGCGGGGAAAGCCCTGAGCGTGGCGGTCAGCCTCCCCGTCATCGGCACCATGAATGCCCTGGGGGGAGCCCTGGTGGGGGCCCTCAAGGGGGCGCTGCTCCTCATCATCCTGGTCAGCATCGGCTCCTTCATCCCCAGCGAGTTTTTCCAGGAGCTCATCGGCGGGTCCGTCCTCAGCACCCTGGCCTTCGCCTATATCCCCGTCCTGGTGGACCTGATACGGACAGTGATTACGGTGGATCCCACCCTGACCGTGTGACGCACGGTTTTTCTTTTTTTGTTAGGCAAAAATAACCGTAGGGCCCCGGCAAGGGGGTCTTACCCCAGCAGAAAGGTTGCATGCCCCTTGAAAAATTGGGAAGTGGCGGCCGCCCTGAACCGGATCGGCCAGCTCCTGGCCTTGCAGGAAGACAAACCCTTCAAAAGCCGGGCCTATGCCCGGGCAGCCCGGTCCATCCAGAGGCTTAAGGAGGAAGTGGCGGAGGTTCACCGGCAGGGGGCCCTGACCCGCATAGACGGGGTGGGCAGGAATATCGCCGATAAAATCGGAGAAATGCTGGAGACGGGGGAATCCTCCTACGTAAAGGCGCTGGAGGCCCGCTTCCCCGGGGATTTCCTGGATGTTCTGGCAGTACCGGGGGTGGGTCTGGCCACGGGCAGGCTCCTGCACCAACACCTCCAGGTGGCCACCCTCAGGGAACTGGAGCAGGCTGTGGCCAACAAGGAAGTGCGAAAAATTCCGGGGCTGGGCCCCAAGACGGAGCAGCGTCTCAAGGAAGGCCTCCGGTTCATGCAGGAAGGCCCCAAGCTGTTCAACCTGGGGTTCATCGCCCCCCTGGCCCGGGAGATCGAGGCCAGCCTCAAGGGCCAGGACTTCGTGGAGCAGGCAGCGGCCGGGGGCGGGTTCCGGCGCCGCCGGGAGGCCGTCAGCTCCCTGGAATTCGTGGTTGCTACCCGGGAAGGGGAGGGAGAGAAGGAGAAGGGGAGGGAGAGGTTCCTCTCCTACCTGAAAAAACAGCCCTTCATCCGGGAGATCAGGGAGGAGGGCCCGGTGGTGGAGGCCCTGGGGCTGTGGCAGATTCCCCTGTCCTTCCGCCTGGTGGAGCCCGGAGATTTTTGGAGCAGCCTCCTCTGGGTCACCGGCTCAAAGGCCCACCTGGAGAAACTGGCGGCCCGGGCGGCGGCCCTGGGCCGGGAAATTTCCCGGGAAATTTTCCAGGAGGGGGAAGAAGGATTCTATTGCCGCCTGGGAAGCCCCTGGATCCCCCCCGAGCTCAGGGAGGGCCGGGGCGAGGTGGAGGCCGCCCTTGAGGGCAGGCTGCCCGCCTTGGTGTCTTTGGCGGATATCCGCGGGGACCTGCATACCCACAGCAGCTGGAGCGACGGCACGGAAGGCATCCGAAACATGGCCCAGAGGGCGAAAGAGAGGGGCTATTCCTACCTGGCTGTTACGGACCACTCCCCTTCCCTGAAGATCGCCGGGGGCCTCTCCCTGGAGGAACTGGAAGAACAGGTCCGGGAAATAAACCGATTGAAAGAAGACTTCCCCGGGCTTACAATATTGACAGGGATGGAAGTGGACATCCTCCGGGATGGCAGCCTGGACCTGCCCGACAGCGTCATGGCGGGCCTGGATGTGGTGGTGGCCTCCATCCATACGGGGTTTAAGCAGCCCGGGGAGCAATTGACCCGGCGCATGACGGCGGCCATGGAAAACCCCTACGTGAACATCATCGGCCATCCCACGGGCCGTTTGATCGGTCGCCGGGACCCCTACCCGGTGGATGTGGAGGCCCTCCTGCACAAAGCCGCCGGGACGGGCAAGGTGCTGGAGATCAACGCCTCCCCCGACCGGCTGGACTTGAAGGATGTCTACGTGCAAAAAGGCCGGTCGCTGGGGGTCAAGTTTGCCGTCAACACCGATACCCACAGCCTGGCAGGCCTGGGGGACATGGAGTTCGGCGTGACCGCCGCCCGCAGGGGCTGGCTGGAGCCCGAAGATGTCATCAACACCTATGACATCGGCAGGCTCAAGGCCGTTCTGGCGCAGGGCAGCAGCCGCTGAACCGCCGCACCGAAATATTAGAATACAGGAAAGACGGTGGATGCCTGTTGCAGGGTGAAGGGGCAGAATTCAAGCTTTTACCGGAGGATTTTTATCTCAGGGATGCGGCCCGGGTGGCCCCGGAGCTCCTGGGCAAGGTCCTGGTCCACGAGACGGGGGCCGGCCGGATCGCCGGTACCATAGTGGAGGCGGAAGCCTATTTGAGCAGGGATGACCCCGGGTGCCACGCGGCCCGGGGGAAGACCAAAAGAAATGCCTCCATGTTTTTCCGGGGCGGGAGGGCCTATGTCTATTTGATCTACGGGATGTACCACTGCTTCAACGTGGTCACCGGGCGGGAAGGCGAAGGGGAAGCCGTCCTCATCCGGGCCGCGGCCCCCCTGGAGGGGGTCTCCCTGATGGCGGCAAACCGGGGCCGCCGGGACCCCCGCACCCTGTGCAGCGGGCCCGGCAGGCTGTGCCGGGCCTTCGGGATTGACCTGGCCCTAAACGGCTGCAGCCTGCGGGAGGGGCCCCTCTTCATCGCCGGGGGGGAGAAACCCTCCCGGATTGCCGTCAGCCCCCGCATCGGTCTGAACCGGGGCAGGGAAAAGCTGCTGCGCTTCTATGCTGCGGGTTCCCCCTACATTTCCCGCCCCTGAAACTTTCGGAGAGGACGAGGTGAGCTCCCATCAAAGCCGTACGGACGCTGGAATTTGACAAGATCCGGGATATCCTGGCGGGTCTGGCCTTAACCCCCGGCGGGAAGGAGCAGGCCGAAAACCTGATGCCGGAAAAGGGCCTGGCCGTCATTCGTTCTCTCCAGGCGGAGACCAGTGAGGCCCGCCGCCTCCTGCAGGAGGAAGCCCCGCCCCTGTACCGGGTGCAGGACCCCCTGGAGGCCCTCTCTTACACGGAGAAGGGAGGCGTCCTGGCCCCCCTGGAGGTTTGGGAGATGGGGCGCTTTCTGAAAGCCGTCCACCTCTTGAAGGAGCACCTGGAGGAACTTAAAGGGGAGTACCCCCTCCTGCAGGAGATGGGCCGGGGGCTGACGGCCCACCTGCCCCTGTACCGGGAGGTCATCAACTGCGTGGACGAGGACGGGAAGGTCCTGGACAGCGCTTCCCGGGAGCTTTCGGGGATTCGCCGGCGGATTTCCCAGGCAGAGAACAGCCTGAGGGAGGCCCTGGAGGCCATCATCCGCAGCCCTGCCACCCGGAAGTACCTGCAGGACCCCATCATCACCAACCGGGGAGACCGCTACGTGGTCCCCGTAAAGGCGGAGCACCGTCAGCACTTCAAGGGGATCGTCCACGACCGCTCCGCCAGCGGCGCCACCCTCTTCGTGGAGCCTTTGAAGACGGTGGAGCTGAACAACCAGATTGTCAAGCTCAAGGGGGACGAGGAGAAGGAAATCCAACGGCTCCTCATCTCCCTTTCCGGAAAAATCGCCCGGGCAGCCCCCCTCCTCAAGAGCAGCTATTACACCTACTGCGGGTTGGATTTCATCCTCGCCCGGGGCAAACTCAGCCACAGCCATGAGGGTATGGAGCCCGCCCTGGAGGCGGAAGGGGAAATAGAGATCCATGCGGGTCGCCACCCCCTGATCAAGAAAGAAGATGTGGTGCCCATCGACGTAAATATCGGCGGGGACTTTCAAAGCCTGATCATCACGGGCCCCAACACCGGGGGGAAGACGGTGACCCTGAAAACCGTGGGCCTCTTTTGCCTTATGGCCCAATCAGGGCTTCACGTGCCCGCCGCCCCGGGGACCCGGCTGCCCGTCTTTGAGAGCATCTTCGCCGATATCGGCGACGAGCAGAGCATCGAGCAGTCCCTGTCCACCTTCTCCAGCCACATGGACAACATCGTCTCCATCATCGGCAGCCTCACGGAAAAATCCCTGGTCCTCCTGGATGAGCTGGGGGCCGGCACCGACCCGGTGGAAGGGGCGGCCCTGGCCAAGGCCCTCCTCTCCTATTTTTACCGCCGGGGGGCCATCACCCTGGCCACCAGCCATTACAGCGAACTGAAGCTCTTCGCCTACTCCCACCCGGGGATGCAGAACGCCTCCGTGGAATTCGACGTGGAGACCCTGGCCCCCACCTTCAAACTTCTCATGGGGGTCCCGGGCAAAAGCAACGCCCTGGCCATCGCCGCCCGCCTGGGCCTTGCCGGGGAAATCATCGCCGAAGCCCGCAGCATCCAGAAGAAGGAGGACCTGCGGGTGGAGGACCTCCTCTCGGGCCTGATGAAGGTGCAAAAGGATGCGGAGGCCGACCGGGAGAAGACGGAGCAGCTGCGCCGGGATGCGGAAACCTACCTGGAGCGGGCCCGCCGCGAGGCGGAGGAGACGGAGGGCCGCAAGCGCCAGCTCCTGGAACGGGCCCGGGAGGAAGCCCTCACCCTGGTGACCCGGGCCAAGCGGGAAGTGGAGGAGGCTTACCAGGAATTGAAGAAAATAAAGAGGGATACGGCCGGTGCCGTGCCCTGGGAGAGGGCCAAGGAGCTCAAGGAGAGCCTGCGCAGGGAGCAGGAAGCCCTCTACAGCCGCAAGGAAGCCTGGCCCCCCGGCCGGCCCCTGGCCCCGGAAGAGCTCAAGCCGGGCCAAAGGGTTTACATCAACAGCCTGGGCCGCCATGGGAACATCCTCGAGATCAACGACGAAGCGGGGGATGTGCACCTGCAGGTGGGCATCTTGAAGATCAAAACGAACCCCGGCGACCTCTGCGCCGAGGTGGAGGATGAGAAGGGCCCGGAAACCTCCAAAGGGGAGATTCAGAGGATGCGGAGCGCCAAGGCTAAAGATGTGCCCCTGGAGATCGACCTGAGGGGCCTCACCCTGAGCGAGAGCATGGACCGGGTGGAGAAGTACCTGGACGACAGCCTCCTGGCCGGCATGGAACGGGTCAGGCTCATCCACGGGAAAGGGACGGGGGCCCTGCGACAGGGCCTGCAGGCCTACCTGGACGCCCACTCCCAGGTGGCGGGCTTCCGCCTGGGGGAGCAGGGGGAGGGAGGCAGCGGCGTCACCGTCGTCACGCTGAAAAAGTAGCCGGGGTCAGGCGAGTTAATTGATTTGCCGGAAAAAAAGAAAAGGGGTGCCGGGTTGATGCCCGGCACCCCTTTGGGGTGGCTCTTAGTAGAGAAAGGCCAGGAATCGGTTGAAGAAGTTGAACCAGTTGAAGGAGGTTTCTGTTTCTTCTTCTATTTT
>PWVN01000256.1 GCA_003561835.1 Syntrophomonadaceae bacterium | reverse complement strand
CTGCCACCAGGTCCACCTGGAGCGCTTCGGGGTGCCGGGGGAAACCCTCCTGGGGGCCGACAGCCACACCCCCACGGCAGGGGGTCTGGGCATGCTGGCCATAGGGGCCGGGGGCCTGGATGTGGCGGTGGCCATGGGGGGCGGCCTCTTCTACCTGACCATGCCGGAAGTCGTCAATGTCCGTCTTGAGGGCCGGCTCCGCCCCCCGGTTTCCGCCAAGGACATCATCCTGGAAGTCCTCCGTCTCTTTACCGTGAAAGGGGGCGTAGGCCGGGTCTTCGAATACACCGGGGAGGGCCTCTCCTCCCTGACGGTCCCCGAACGGGCTACCATCACCAATATGGGGGCGGAGCTGGGGGCTACCACCTCCATCTTCCCCAGTGACGAAATCACCAGGGATTTTTTGCGGCGTCAGAAGCGGGCGGGGGACTGGAAGCCCCTGGCCCCCGATGCCGGTGCCGGGTACGACCGGGTCGTTACCCTTGACCTGGAGAAGCTGGAGCCCCTGGCTGCAAAGCCCCACAGCCCCGACCATGTGGCGAAGGTCCGGGATATCGCCGGCCTTAAGATCCAGCAGGTGGCCATCGGCAGCTGTACGAACAGCTCCTATCTGGATCTCATGCGAGTCGCCGGGATCCTCAAGGGACAAACGGTCCATCCCCGTGTGAGCCTCGTCATCGCCCCCGGGTCCCGGCAGGTCCTGAGCATGCTGGCCGCCAACGGGGCCCTGACGGACCTCCTGTCGGCCGGCGCCCGGCTGCTGGAGGCCGGCTGCGGGCCCTGCATCGGCATGGGGCAGGCGCCGGCCAGCGGCGCCGTCTCCCTCAGGACCTTCAACCGGAACTTTCAGGGGCGCTGCGGCACCCAGACGGCGGGGGTATACCTGGTCAGCCCCGAAACGGCAGCATACAGCGCCCTCGAGGGGGAAATCACGGACCCCGGGCAGTACGGCGCTCCTGCACCGGTGGAGATGCCCGGGAAGTTTCTGGTAAATGACAACATGATCCTGCCCCCCTCCAAGGATCCCGGGTCCGTAACCATCACCCGGGGCCCGAACATCAAGGACTTTCCCCTGGGAGAAGCCCTGCCGGAGACCTTAAAAGGGCGGGTCCTCGTGAAGCTGGGAGACAACGTCACCACGGACCACATTATGCCCAGCAGCGCCAAACTCCTGCCCTACCGGTCCAACATCCCCTTCCTGGCCGACCACTGCCTGACCCCCAGCAAGGCGGATTTTCCCGCAAAGGCCCGGGAGCACGGGGGCGGTTTCATCGCTGCCGGCGAGAATTACGGGCAGGGGTCAAGCCGGGAGCATGCGGCCCTGGTGCCCCAGTACCTCGGGGTCCGGGCGGTGCTGGCCAAAAGCTTTGCCCGCATCCACAAGGCCAACCTCATCAATGTGGGCATCCTCCCCTTAACCTTTGAAAAACCCGGGGACTACGACGCCCTGGGGGAAGACGACGAGCTGTGCCTGGGGGAACTGGGCCGGGGCCTGCAGGAAGAAAGGATAACGGTTGAAAACCTGACGCGGGGCACCTCCTTTGTCGCCTCCGTCAGCTTGAGCGGCAGGGAAAAGAAGATCCTCGCCGCCGGCGGCAAGATCAACCTGGTCCGCCTTAAGTCGAGGGAGCAGGAACCCGGCGGCAGGGAAAGGAGTTAACCATGGAGAAAAAAATCCTCGATCAATTAACGGACATCATTCAATACCTCTATGAGAAGAACGCCGCCCTGGAGGGGGAGGCGGACTTCGTCGATTACAGGAAACTGGACCGGATCGTCATCGGCGTGGCGGGGGGCGACGGCATCGGCCCCTTCATCACCGCTGAAGCGAGGCGGGTCCTGGAAGCCCTTCTGGAGGGTCCCCTCCGGGAGGGCCGGGTGGCCTTCCAGGAAATCCCGGGCCTCACCCTGGAAAACCGGCTGCAGGCCGGCGCCACCCTTCCCCCCGAGACCCTGGCCCCGTTGAAGGCCTGCCATCTCATCCTCAAGGGCCCCACCACCACCCCCGATGCCGGCCATGATATGTTGAACCTGGAAAGCGCCAATGTGGCCCTGCGCAGGGAACTGGACCTCTTTGCCAATGTCCGCCCCGTCAAGATCCCCGAAGAAGGGGTGGATTGGACCTTTTTCCGGGAGAATACCGAAGGGGCCTACGCCCTGGGCAGCAAGGGGTTTCACCTGAACGAAGACATCGCCCTGGATTTCACCGTAACCACCACCAAAGGCACGGAAAGGATCGCCCGGGCCGCCTTTGACTTTGCCCGCACCCACGGGAAAACCCGGGTAACGGCCGTAACCAAGGCCAACATCATCAAGGCCACCGACGGCAAGTTCCTTAAGATCTGCAAAAGAATCGCCGGGGACTATCCGGACATCCCTTTCGATGACTGGTACGTGGATATCATGGCCGCCAAACTCATCGATACGGCCAGGAGGGCTGATTTCCAGGTCTTCATCCTGCCGAACCTCTACGGGGACATCCTGACAGACCTGGGAGGCCAGATCCAGGGAGGGGTGGGGACGGCGGGCAGCGCCAACATCGGTAAAAGGCATGCCATGTTCGAGGCCATCCACGGCTCGGCGCCCCGGATGGTGGAGGAGGGCCGCCTGGCCTATGCTGACCCGTCCAGCATGATCAAAGCCGGGGGTATGCTCCTGGCCCATGCCGGTTTCACCGGGGAAGCGGACCGGCTGGAAGAAGCCCTGAACCACTGCCTGCACCGGGAAAAGAGGGTGGCGGTGACGGGTTGGCCGGCGGGGAACACGGGAGAAGAGCTGACGGACTACATCATAGAAAAACTGCGGGCATGAGCATGCCCGGGGGAAGGGTCCAGGGCCAAAAAAAAGCTCCCCCGAAGAGAGCGGTAAGAATATTTAACGCCTGTTGTACCGGTACATAAACCTCTGTTTTCCTTTACTTCTGCTTTCTCAGCTGAAACCTTGAAAGAAAATCAGGCAGCTTCCAACTCCGCTCGCCCCCCACCCGGATATCCCGGCGGAGGAAAAGGGCCAGGGCCGCCCCGGTCATGACGGCGGCACCCAGGAAGAGCCCGGCCAGCCAGCCCCCCTCCAGGCCGTCCAGGGCCATACCCCCCTGGTAGTACCTGAGGGGGGTGAACTTCATGACGGGCTTCAGGCTGTCGTTGAGGTTGGCCAGCCCCAGGAACAGGTAGTTGGCCACCAGGCCGAGGGTGAACGCTATGGGGCCCGCGTGGGCGCCCAGGCCCGGGAATGCCATCGACAGGGCAAAGATCACCAGTATCATGACCATGAGATCTATGCCCTTTCCGATGCCGATGAGGAG
>PWVN01000123.1 GCA_003561835.1 Syntrophomonadaceae bacterium | reverse complement strand
TGGCCCGCCGCCGGGTGCAGGAGGACATGGCCCAGCTGAAAGAACAGGGTATAGGCACCATCGACCTGGTAGCGGTAAATCTCTACCCCTTTGTCCAAACCATCGCCCGGGAGGGGGTAACCCTGGAGGAGGCCATCGAGAATATTGACATCGGCGGGCCCACCATGGTCCGGGCGGCCGCCAAGAACTACGAAAGCGTGGCGGTGGTGGTGAACCCCGGGTGCTACCCGGAAATCCTGACAGAACTTAGGGAGAAGGGGGAGCTTTCGTCGGAAACCCGCTTCCGGCTGGCCGCCGAGGCCTTTGCCCACACAGCGGAATACGACGCCTTGATCAGTACCTTTCTCCTTAACCGCCTCCCCGGGGAAGAGGTTTTCAAGGAGCAGCTGATTCTCCCCTTTACCAAGCAGGCAGACCTGCGCTACGGCGAGAACCCCCAGCAGCAGGCTGCCTTTTATGCCGATGTCCGGGCCAATCCCGACCCCGTCGCCGTGGCGGGAGCCAGGCAGCTCCAGGGGAAGGAACTTTCCTTCAACAACTACAACGACTTAAACGCCGCCTGGGACCTGGCCCTGGAATTCGACGAACCCACGGTGGTGGCGGTGAAGCATACCAACCCCTGCGGCGTGGCGTCAGCCGCCAACATCTACCAGGCCTACCTGCGGGCCTTTGCCGCCGACCCTGTCTCCATCTTCGGGGGCATCGTGGCCGCCAACGGGGAGGTGGACGAACAAACGGCGGAGGAGATGGCGAAAATTTTCCTGGAGGCCGTCATCGCCCCTTCCTACACCCCGGAAGCCCTGAAGGTCTTCAGCCGGCGGAAAGACCTGCGCCTCCTGCAGGTGGGGCAGGCCCGCCGCCGGGATGGCCGGGTTTTTGACTACAAGAAAATTTCCGGGGGCCTCCTGGTCCAGGAGATGGACACCCAGCCCCTAAACCCGGAGGACTGGCGGGTGGTGACTCGCCGCAACCCCACCCGTCAGGAACTGGAAGACCTCCTGTTTTCCTTGAAGGTTGTCAAGCACGTTAAGTCCAACGCCATCGTCTTGGCCCGGGGCCTGCAGACGGTGGGAATCGGGGCCGGTCAGATGAACCGGGTGGGGGCAGCCAGGATTGCCGTGGAGCAGGCCGGGGCGAAAGCCAGGGGCAGCGTTTTGGCCTCCGATGCCTTCTTCCCCTTCAAGGACACCCTGGAGGTGGCGGCGGAGGCGGCGGTGTCGGCCGTCGTCCAGCCCGGGGGGTCTTTAAAAGATGAGGAGTCCATCCGGGAGGCGGACCGGCGGGGCATGGCCATGGTATTTACGGGACGTCGCTTTTTCAAGCATTAGGGGTGGCGGGAAAAAGCTTCGAGACAGCGGACGGGTACAGCAGTGAGGACGGCTAACAAAAGTTGCAAGGAGGGATGCAGGTTGAAAATATTGGTGGTAGGCGGCGGCGGCCGGGAGCATACCCTGGTCTGGAAAATCAGCCAGAGCCCCCTGGTGAAGGAAATTTACTGCGCCCCGGGAAACCCGGGAATCGCTTCCCTGGCCCGGTGCGTGCCCATTGATGCCGGCGATATAAAAGGGCTAACGGCCCTGGCCCGGCAGGAGAGGATGGACCTGACGGTGGTGGGCCCCGAGGTGCCCCTGGTGGAAGGCCTGGGGGACCTGCTGGCGGCGGAGGGGCTGCCCGTCTTCGGCCCCCAGAAAGCGGCGGCGGCCCTGGAGGGGAGCAAGATTTTCACCAAGGACCTGATGCGCCGCCTGCAGGTGCCTACGGCGGTCTACGAGACCTTTGCGGATTTTGATGCGGCCCTGGCCTATGCCCGGGGACAGAAGTATCCCCTGGTGGTCAAGGCGGAAGGCCTGGCGGCGGGGAAGGGGGTCATCATCACTGCGGATTTCGCCGAGGCGGAGGCGGCCCTGCGGAGCATCATGCTGGACAAGGTCTTCGGCAGCGCCGGGAACCGGGTGGTGGTGGAGGAGTTCCTCAAGTGGGAGGAGGCCTCCATGCTGGCCTTCACCGACGGGGAGACGGTCGTCCCCATGATTTCCTCCCAGGACCACAAGGCCGTCTACGACGGGGATCAAGGGCCCAATACGGGAGGGATGGGGGCCTATGCCCCGGCACCGGTGCTGACGGCCGACCTCCTGCAGGAAGCCATGGAGAGGGTCATGGAGCCCGTGGTCCACGGCCTCCGGGACATGGGCATCCCGTACCGGGGGGTCCTCTACGCGGGGCTGATGCTGATGGAGGAGGGGCCCAAAGTCCTGGAATTCAATGTCCGCTTCGGGGATCCGGAAACCCAGGCAGTGCTGCCCCTCATGCAGACGGACATGGTGCCCGTCATGCAGGAAGTGGCCCGGGGGAGCCTCAAGGGCTTGACCCTGGATTGGTATGCCGGGAGCTGTGCCTGCGTGGTCATGGCCTCGGGAGGGTACCCGGGGAGCTACCCCAAGGGGCTGCCCATTACAGGCCTGGAGGCGGCGGGGGCCCTGGAGCAGGTCAGCGTCTTTCATGCCGGCACCGCCCTGCAGGAAGGGGACATCGTCACCGCCGGGGGCAGGGTCCTGGGGGTCACGGCCCGGGGCGACGACCTGCAGGACGCCCTTAAGCGGGCCTACCGGGCAGTGGACCTGATCCACTTCCCCGACGCCCATTTCCGCCGCGACATCGGCCAAAAAGCCCTAAAGTAAGTTTACTTTCGGGGTCAGGCCTAGAAGTAAACTTACTCAACAAGAAGAACGCATTTTTGAGTTATGTGGTATTATCTGGAAAGCAAGTTTACAAAACTTAATATCTTTTTTTATAATCCTTTACCTTTCTTTGCATACTAAATAGAAGAAGGAAGGTGAAGGAGGCTTTTTTATGAGACGATTCGCCCAGTTCATGCTGCTGGTGCTCATGGTAACCATTATCGCCCTGGGGTGCCTGCGGACGGCGGCCGTTCAAGGCGAAGAAGACGAAGCTGACGTCGAAATCATCACGCTTAGACTTTACTTCATCGACGAATCCCTGGAGGGCCTCTTCGTCGAGGAGCGGCCTGTGGAGATCAAAGACGAAGAGGGGAAGGACCGGCTCGCGGCCATCATCGTGGAGGAGACCCTGAAGGGGCCCCAAAAGGAAGGCCTTCACCCGGTGATTCCCGAAGGAACAAGGCTTTTGAGCCTTGAAGTGGAGAAGGGCAGGGCCACCGTCAACCTCAGCAGCCAGGTGCGGGATAACTTCAACCTGGGGGCAATGGGAGAAGGCTACATCATTTATTCCGTCGTCAACGCCCTCACGGAGCTCCCTGCCATCAAGGAAGTCCAGTTTCTTGTGGAAGGG
>PWVN01000020.1 GCA_003561835.1 Syntrophomonadaceae bacterium | reverse complement strand
ACCCCGCCGTGGAGGACCCGGATATCGTTTTGGCCCTCTCCCGGGATGCCCTGGAGAAGTTTTACGGGAAGGTCTCGGAGGAGTGCGTCATCCTCTACGACAGCACTCTCATCGAAGGGGACTACAAGGGGAAGCGGGTCTTCGGCCTGCCCCTCTCGGAGAAGATTGCCGGGCTGAAAAAGGAAAAGGGCCTGAAGGTGGCCCTAAATGTCCTGAGCCTTGGGGCCTTGAGCGGCCGCACCGGGGTGGTTTCCCTCAGCTCTCTGGAGGAAGCCGTCAAGAAGCAGTTCAGCCGGGGCTTTGAGGCCAACCGGGAAGCCCTGCAGGCGGGCTTCAACCTGGCCCGCAACTCCTGCTATTTCTGCTCCAGCGGGGGCCAGGAGTAAGGGTACCCGGGGGAGGCCTTTGCTGCCCTTAGCACCCGGGAAGGTTCCGGGAGTCCCCGGAGTCTTCCCAAAAGGAAGTGTGGAGTCCGGTGCCAAGATTGGGCCCCCTGCTGTGTGCCTTGCGCGTAGGCGCCGGGCAGGGGGATTATGATCCGTTGAAAGGAGAAAACAATGAGGAGCAAAGTCATCATCACGGCGGCCCTGGTGGGCGGCGGCCGGGCTACGAAGGAGAATAACCCGCACATCCCGGGCAACCCGGAGGAAATCGCCGAGGCGGCTCACAAGTGCCGGCAGGCCGGTGCCGCCATCGTCCATATCCACGGCCGGGACTGGCAGGGCAGGATCACGGCGGACCCGGAGGTTTACCGGGAAATCCATCGCCGCATCCGGGAGAAGTGTGATATCATCCTGCAGGATTCCACAGGGCTGGGCGCCCTCGTGGCCACGGAAGACCGTATCAAGGTCATCGAAGCCGGGGCGGAGATGGCCAGCCTCAACATGGGGACCATGGTCCGGACGGGTTGGGACAACAGCATCTTCCTGAATACCCCGGAGCTCATCGAATCCTACCTGGAACGGATGCTGGAGCTGGATATGAAGCCCGAGATGGAGGTCTTCAGCCATTCCATGTTCCGGGAAGTGGAGCGCCTCATTGCCAGGGGGATTGTGAAGAAACCCTACCTGGTCAACCTGGTTCTGGGGGTCACCTACCAGAACACCATCGCGGCCACCCCCAAAGACCTCCTGTCTCTCATCGACTACCTGCCCCCGGGGTGCCTCTTCAACGTCTCCGCCATGGGCAGGCAGCAGCTCCCCCTGACCACCCTGGGCATGCTCCTGGGAGGAAATGTGCGGGTGGGGTTGGAGGACAATCTTTACTATACAAAGGGGCAGCTGGCCAGCAACGAGATGCTGGTGGCCCGGGCTGTCCGCATCGCCCGGGAGCTGGACCGGGAGGGGGCCACCCCGGCGGAAGCCCGGGAGATTCTGGGCATCAAGCAGCTGAATCCACAAAAAGATTAGGAGATGACAATGATGAAGGGCGATCAGGAGAAAAGGGTCTTCTATCGTTCCCCGGGGAAAGCATACCCCCAGGTGGAGCGGGCCCGGGGGGTCTACATCTATGATACCGACGGCCGGAAGTACCTGGACGGGGCTTCCGGGTGCGTGGTGGCTAATATCGGCTACGGGGTGACCCAGGTGGCGGATGCCATGCGGGAGACGGCCGCCACCATCAGTTATGTCCACAGCAGCACCTTCACCAACCGGCCCCAGGAGGAACTGGCCCGCTGTTTGGCCGAAGCGGCCCCGGGAGAACTCAACCACACCTACTTCGTCTCGGGCGGGACGGAGGCCAACGAGACGGCCATGAGCATGGCCCTGCAGTACCACATGCAGAGGGGAAACAGGGGGAAGTACAAAGTCATCGGACGGACCTTGAGCTACCACGGCAGTTCCTTCGGCACTCTGTCGGCAGCTTCCAACGTGGCCCGGCGCCGCCTCTTCTCACCCCTGCTGCTGCCCTTCCCCCTGGTCCCGGCCCCCCACTGCTACCGCTGCCACTACGGTCTCACCCACCCGGCCTGCGGCCTTCTCTGCGCCAGGGCCCTGGAGCAGGCCATCCTGTCCGAGGGCCCGGAGAATGTGGCCGCCTTCCTGGTGGAGCCCGTCATCGGCACCTCCGCCGCCGCCAGCGTCCCCCCGGCGGAATACTTCCCCCGGGTGCGGGAGATTTGCGACCGATACGATGTGCTCCTCATCGCCGACGAGGTCCTCTGCGGCTACGGCCGATCGGGGAAATTCGTCACCCTGGAGCACTGGCAGGTGGAACCGGACCTTCTGACCCTGGGCAAGGGCCTGGGAGGCGGCTATGCCCCTCTGGCGGCTGTTATCGCTTCGGAGCAGGTGCACCGGGTGTTTGCGGAGAACTGGGGCAAATTCGTCCACGGATACACCTACCAGGGGAACCCGGTGTGCTGCAGTGCCGGCCTGGCCATCTACCGTTTTATCCGTCAGGAGAAGCTCTTTGAGCAGGTGGCGGAAAAAGGAGAGTTCCTGTCCCAGGGCTTGAAAGACCTGGCCGCCCATCATCCCGTCATCGGGGATGTGCGGGGCCTGGGCCTCCTCTTAGGTCTGGAACTGGTTAGGGACGCCGCCTCCAGGGAATCCTTCCCCCGGGAGGTGCAGGCTGCAGAAAAAGCCCGGAAGACCTGTATGGACCGGGGACTCCTCCTCTACACGGGGGTGGGAGGGACCGCCGACATCATGCCCCGGGATTACCTGCTCATCGCCCCTCCCTTTGTTATGAACCGCCCGGAGATGGAGGAACTCCTGGAGAAACTGGACGCATCCCTGACGGAGGTGGAGGCAGGCCTTCTGTAGGCATCTGCGGGTGGGGCAGCAGGGCAGCCCCGCCAAAACTGTGATAAATAATTATTTGTTGTGCAGGAATTATTGCATATATCAAGAATATAGTATATTGCTACTTGTTGCTCAATTCCCAATAAAGGAAGGGGGGTAGCCAGAAGGAAGAAATAGGGAGAATCCATATATAGTAGGGAAAAGCAATATTATATTATCGAGGAGGGTACAAATGAAAAAAGTTAAGTTTATCTGTTTCGTGCTGGCCGTTTTATTGATTGCCGGGCTGGCCATCGGCTGCCAGGATTCTTCGGATTACAGCGCAACCGGTCCCTGGCGTCTGACCATGGCTTCCGGCTGGGTTACCGGTGTTTATTACCCGATTTCCGGAGCCATGTCCCGGATCGCTTACAACAACATGGAAAACATCAGCCTAAGCGTTGAGTCCTCCGGGGCCTCCGTGGCCAACGCCAAGCTCATCGGCTCCAAGGACGCCGACCTGGCCATCCTGCAAAACGACATCGCCTACTACGCCTATAACGGCGAGATCATGTTCGAGGAAGATGGACCAGTCTCCAACATGGTCGGCCTCTTTATGCTTCACCCAGAGCCAATACAGATCGTCGTGGCGAAGGATTCCGGCATCAAAACCCCCGCTGACCTGAAGGGCAAGAGGGTGGCTGTAGGTCCCCTGGGCAGCGGCACCGAGGCCAATACTTCCCAGATTGTGGAAATCTACGGCCTGAACCCCGACTTCAGCGACTTCGCTGCGGTAGAAAGAATTTCTGCCGGTGAAGCGGCGGACTTCTTGAAGGACGGCCGCATCGACGCTGCCTTCTTCACCACCGGTATCGGTGCCGCCGCCATTGCCGACCTGGCCCTGGTCAAGGACGTCAATCTGGTGGCCATCGATGACAAGCATGCAGCCGACCTGGCAGAAAAATACCCCTTCTACTCCACCGTGCAGGTGCCCGGCGATGTTTACAGGGGAATTTCCTCCCTCCAGACGGTGACGGTTCTGGCCATGATCGTGGGCCGGGCGGACCTTCCCGAAGCTGCCATGTACGAATTTGTCAAAGCCATCTATGAAAACCTGGATATCATCCACGGTGCCCATGCCATGGGACAGACGGTAACCCTGGAATCTGCCCTGGTGGGTATGCCCATCAAACTGCACCCCGGTGCCGAGAAGTACTTCAAAGAAGTCGGGAGACTGTAGTCTAAGCTTGAGAGAGGTGCAGGGTGTCATGGTGATACCCTGCACTTTTTCTTAAAGACACAGAGGTGATATAGATTGGCTGAACACGACATCATGAAATATAAAGACGATGCAGTAGATTTAAGCAAATTTACCGAAGAAGGGCAGGTTAGGGAACTCCAGGGGAAAGTAGCCAAGGTCATCACCGTCGTAGGCATCCTTTGGGCCCTCTTTCACTTCTATACCCTGGGCGCCGGCGCTTTAACCGCCAGCCTGCAGCGGTCCATCCACCTTTCTGTGGCCGTTGCCCTCTGTTTCCTTTACTTTCCTCCTTCTAAAGATGAAGCAGCCTTCAAGAAGCTGCCCTTTTACGATATAATTTTTGCCCTGGCAGGATTTGTCTCCATCATCTACATCTTCATTTTCTTCGAAGACCTGGTCTTTCGCATCGGCAACCCCACCCCCACAGATATCATCATGGGGGTTATTACCGTTCTCGTTATCCTGGAAACGGCCCGGCGGGCCTTCGGGAAGGTTCTGCCCATCGTGACCATCGTCTTCCTCGCCTACTCCTTTTTGGGGCCCTACATTCCCGGAGAACTGGGCCACCGGGGGTACCGGCTGACCCGGGTAATCGACCACCTCTACCTGACCAATGAAGGGATTTTCGGAATCCCCGTGGGCGTATCCGCCACCTTCGTCTTCGGCTTCGTTTTGTTTGGCTGCTTCTTCCAGGAAGCCGGGGCCGGCCTGTACCTGGTCAAGCTGTCCTATGCCGCCCTGGGCCGGTTCAGGGGGGGGCCCGCCAAGGCTGCCGTCATGGCCAGCGGGTTCTTAGGGAGCATCGTGGGAAGTTCCGTGGCCAACACGGCCATCACCGGTTCCTTGACCATCCCCGTCATGAAAAAAGCCGGATTCAGCCCGGAAGTGGCCGGCGGTGTGGAGACGGCGGCATCCACCAACGGGCAGTTCCTGCCCCCGGTCATGGGGGCCGCAGCCTTTATCATGGCAGAGTTTACAGGAATCCCGTATCTCCAGATCATCGGCTACGCCGCCCTGCCGGCGGTCATCAGCTACGTGGCCATCCTGGCGGTGGTGCACCTGCAGGCGGCCAAGACGGGCATGAAACCCATGCCCAAGGAGGAGATCCCGCCCTTCTGGGCCACCCTCCTGGAGGGGATCCACTTCTGGATTCCGATTATTGTGCTCCTGTACTACCTGATCATCAGGAGGATTACGCCCCTTTTTGCCGCATATTATTCCATCTGGACCATCATCGGCATCTTCCTCATCTTAAAGGCCTACTCCAGCTATAAACTGTCGCGGCAGGAGAAGGTCACCCTGAAAGATGCGGCCATCGAGGAGTTCCGCTCCCTGTGGACCCTCTTTTTTACCAGCCTGGACAATGCCGCCAAAGGGATGGCGGGTATCGCCGTGGCCTGCGCCTGCGCCGGCATCATCGTGGGGGTTGTCACCCTGACGGGGCTGGGTCTCAGGATGACCCTGTTCATCGCCGTTCTGGCCAAGGAGAGCCTGCTGGTCCTCCTCATTATGGCAGCGGGGATGTCCATCATCCTGGGTATGGGGCTGCCCACCACGGCCAAGTACGTGGTTATGGCCACCCTGGTGGCCCCGGCCGTCCTCTACGTGGACCCCAGCATCCCGGTGGTGGCCGTCCACCTCTTTATCCTCTACTACGCCATCCTGGCCGACGATACGCCCCCCGTGGGGGTGGCGGCCTACGCCGCCGCGGCCATCGCCCGTTCTGATCCAATAAAAACGGGCCTATTGGGCTTCAAATTCGACCTGGCGGCCTTCCTGCTGCCCTTCATGTTCGTGTACAACCCGTCCCTGCTCCTCATCGATACCACCTGGTACCAGGCGATCCTGATTTCCGCCACATCCCTCTTTGGCATCTACTGTTTCGCTGCCGTGATTCAGCGCTGGCTCTTTACGAAGTTGAGGTTGTGGGAGCAGGCCATCCTGCTGGCCATTTCCATTTCCATGGTTTGGCCCAACTACCTCAGCGATGTGATCGGGATAACCGTCTTCCTCCTGATCTATTTCAATCAGAGGAGGATAAAGGCCCGGGAGGACGCCCTGGAGATCAGTCACGTGGAAGCCTAAGGGACAGGCGAGGCCTTTTTCTCAATCGCTGCAACCAATCCCCCGTCGACTGTCTCGATGGGGGATGCCTTTTCCCGGGGGACCGGGTTGCTCTTTTCTCCGGGCGAAGGGTTTTTCCCCATGGCAAGAACACAGACCACTAAAGGGGGTACGGGGCAATGACGAGGAACTGCTGCACCAGGTTGACGGCAAAAAACCCTGCTGTACGTCGCTGGGCGATCCCTTTCCTTCTTCTCTTCCTCCTCGTGCCGTCAGCGTTTTTCTGGATTCAGTCCGGGACCTTCTACCTGGTGGTCTCAACCCCCCGGGACGGGAAGGTCCTCTACCGCCTTCCGGTAAAGGAGGGGCAGGAGTTTTCCCTGGAGTACACCCATTCTGTCACCGGGAGGCCCGTCCAGGGGACCTTTTCCCTGACGGGAGACAGGAAAATCAGGCCCCTGACCACCACCTTCGATGCCTACGGGCCGGGGCTCCCTTACCTGGACGGCGCCACGGAATATTCCGTGGACGAGCAGGGTTTTATCACGGTATTTCATCAGGAAGAACCCCGGGACGGCATCCGCCTCTTCGTCTCCCCCCTGACGGGGGAGGCCCTGCGCCTGGAAGGCCGGGTCTATGAGCTGGGGAACCTGCGCCCGGACCCCTTCCTCCTGGAGATCAAATTGAAAAAATACTAGGCCGATGGACACCTACCATGCGTAAATGCTCCACAGCTCCGTCTTGGGGTAGTAATGACTGAGGATAGATTCGAAATCATGGCCCCGAAGGCTCATCCCGTAGGCCCCGTACTGGCTCATCCCCACCCCGTGGCCGTTCCCGCCGCCCCGGATGGTCACCCTGTCGATCTCCCCGCTGCTGTTCCGGTGGATTTGAAAATAAATGAAGGCGCTGGGCAGCAGGGCGTAGTTCCTCAGGACGCTGCCGTTGTGCCGCTGGATGAGGACGTCCTCCCCTTCCGGCAGGTACTGGCGGGGCCGCAGGAGGAAGCGGATGTTGTACTCCTTGCGGATGAGGTAGCTTCCTTTGTCCCCGGTGATCTCCAGGCTCATGATGTTGCCCCCCTCCCCCCGCTCTGCCACCCGGATGGCCTGCAGTTCTCCCAGGGGGTCCGGGGGGATCTCCCTGGAAACGTACTGGGAACCCTGCCGGGTCAGGACAAAATCCGGCTGGGCCTCGTAGCGTTCCGGCAGGTTGGCCAGGATTGTGGCTTCCAGTTCTTCCCGGGACATGGTTACTTCCCAGCGGAAGAAGGGGGAGGTGGAATCATAGGAATTAAGGTCCGGGCGGTCCAGGAAATCCCTGATGCGGTCCTCGGTGGAGATGTCGAAGTCCATGTTCACCAGCTGGGATCTGGAACTCAGGTACCGGACGGGGGTGGAGGGAAATTCCAGGGTTTCCGGGTCATGCCAGACTTCGTGATAGTTGGCGGTGTAGCCGGAAGAGGTGGAGAAAAAGCGGGCATCCACGATGCTGCTGCCAAAATAGCCCACCAGGCCCGCGGTTTCCTGGACGGCCGTTACGGCCAGGGGGACTTCCGGCACATTGTTGTAGACCTGGCTGCTGACGCTGTCCTCCGCATGAGCCCCCAGGGCCCGGAAGCGGCCGCTGTAGATGGAGGCAGCCGCATAAGAACGGGCAGCCACGGCCTGGGCCTTCAGGGGTTCCAGCCCGAAGGACACGGGCATTTCGCTGGGGACCACGGAATACAGGTATTCTTCCAGGGGCAGCTCGTTCACCAGCAGGAGGGCGCCCTCGTCCCAGGCCACCTCCAGGTCCCCCCGGTAGGCGGGGGTGACGGGATTGCCGGCAGGGCCCCTCTCCAGGTTGGCGATCACCAGCCTGTCGCTTCCCGTAATATGGACCCGGCTGGACAGCTGCATCTCACTGCCGTCGGGAAGCAGGGCCAGGACCCCTCCTTCCAGGGGTTTTAAGAAGAGGATGTCGCCGGCGGCCAGGGGAATGACCTGGTCCAGCAGGTAATCCGTCAGGGTAAAGGCCTTCCCGGAGGTGATCTGAACCCTCGGGTGGCGGGTGCCCTGAAAACCGCTGGTGTTTAAAAGCACCCGGATCCGCTCGGGGACATAAGGTTCCTGAAGGGCCAGGGCTGCGGCCCTGCCCTCCCGCATGTACGCTGTCAGGTTTTGCCTGCCGGGGATCAATTCCCTGCGGGTGGCCTGGGCCACCCCTTCCGGGCCCAAGGGGTCGTAGATGATCAGGTCCGGGGAAAGGGCCACATACCCTGCCCAGAGGTCTTCCAGGGAGGACTCCTGTACCGCCAGGATTTTTTCCAGGGGCTCGGCGGGAAGTTTTGACAGGTAAACCAGGGTCCCCTGCACGGCCACCGCATCCACCACGGTACCTGCTTCCGGTGCAAACAGGACCGGGGATACGAAGCGTCTTTCCTGATGGGGGTGGAAGAGGGCGTATTCAAAACTTCCCGTACCCTGCTCCCGCACGTCCTCAAGATAAGCCGTCTGCACCACGTCGATATGGGGGAACCCCGTGATCTGCCATCCCCGGCCGGTGCGGCCCAGGGTGACCTCCGTCTCCGTCGGGGAGCCCTTGATGTTGATGGTGATGGTGGCGGCGGCATCCCCCCAAAGGGGCACTTTGAGTTGGGTCAGGGTGCCGGGCCGGATCAGGTCCGAGCCGAAGGCCTCCAGGAGGGTAATTCCCTGCCTCCCCGGAAGCGTCAAATAGGCCCTGGCGTCTTCCGTGTCTCCCCGCTGTAGGGCAGATAAAAATTCTTCGATTACGGCAGCGGCCTGCTGTTTGCGCTGGCTGTGGACCGTATACAAACCGAGAGAAAGGGCCAGCAGGATTGCCAGGGTTAAGGCCAGGATTTTCCGCTTGGGCACCGATGCATCCTCCCTTGTTCGTCTGTCGTCTTGGGGCTCCCCTGGGCATGGCCACCGCAGGGCTGCTTCATTTGTGTCCATTGGTGATGGGTGGAGATTGTCCGGTGAAAGTTCCTACATCAAACCTTAACATAGGGGCTTTGCTTTTTAAAGGCGCTTTTCATTAAATATTCTTTAAAATACCTTAATTTTTCATAAGAAGGGCCCGGGCAGCGGAAAATAATAGTCAGCAAATAATTACTGTGCTAAAATGGCAGTATGCCTGCATGAGAAGGGTGGATTACTAGTGAGCAGAGTTGCCCTCTTGAAAGTGCCTGATTACCGGGAGGAGGGGGTTTTGGAGGCCTTCCATACCGGATTCTCCCTCCTGGGGTTGAAGGGGGATTTTTTTGCGGGGAAAAAGGTGCTCATGAAGCCAAATCTTTTGACTTCCTTCAATGTGGAGCGGGGTGTCTGCACCCACCCCGTTGTGGTCCGGTCCGCTGCCGTGGCGGCGCTACGGGGCGGGGGTTCCGTCTCCCTGGGGGACAGCCCGGGATTCGAGAAGGTGGAGCGGGTGGCCCGGGCAGCGGGGATTACGGAAGTCCTTCATGATTTGGATATCCCCCTGGTTTCCTTTGACGATGGGAAGACGGAGGTCAAGTTTCCTCAAGGGAAGGTCTGCAAGACCTTTCCCCTGGGGGTCCCGGTAACCCAGGCGGAAGTCCTCCTCAATCTGGCCCGCCTCAAAACCCACAATTTTACCGGTTACAGCGGCGCCGTTAAAAATCTTTACGGCTGCATTTCGGGCCGCAGCAAGATGGCCCTGCACATGCGCTACAACGAACTTAAAGATTTCAGCCGGATGCTGGCGGACCTTACGGGCTTCCTCCGCCCCGCCCTGTCGGTGGTGGACGGCATCATCTCCATGGAAGGGCCGGGGCCCCGGCGGGGCACGCCGCGACCCACGGGTTTTCTGATCATGAGCCGGGACCCGGTGGCCGCTGATGCTGTGGCCTGCACCCTGGCGGGCATCCCCCCCAGGGAAATCCTGCACCTCCGGTATGCCCATGACGCCGGGTACGGAACCGCCCGGGTGGAGGACCTGGAAATCGTCGGGAACAGCCTGGATGAATTGAAGATAAAGGGGTTTCAAAGGGCCCCCGCCTACCAGAGGGAAGGGCGCTGGCCTCCCCCGTTCTTGAGCCGCCTTTTCCGGAATTATATCATCCCCCTTCCCCTGGTGGAGAAAGGCAAGTGCAGGGCCTGCCGGGTGTGCGTGGACAACTGCCCCGCCGGTGTGATCCGCCTGGAGGATGGGAAGGCCTCCATAGACCACAGCCGCTGCATCCGCTGCTACTGCTGCCAGGAACTCTGCCCCCACGAGGCGGTGGAGCTGCGCCGCCGCCTGTGGTAAGGAGGGAGGTTGTATGATGGCTGCCCGGGTAAAAATAAGGGAGAGTATCCTCAATTTCTTGCCTGCCGCCCTCATGACTGCAGTCATCCTGTATCTCGCCAGCCGGACCCCCGACAGCCAGGTGGTACGGGAGTTTCCCCTGCCCGCCAAGCTGGGCCACTTTGTCGGCTATTTTGGCCTGGCGGCGGCAGCCTACTGGGGGCTTCAGGGGCGAAAGCTCCGGGGCGTCCCCTGGGGACGGGTGGCCCTGGGAAGCTTTCTCTTCGCCCTGCAGGTGGCCTTTACCGACGAATTTGTGCAGAGCTTCACACCGGGCAGGATGGACAGCGTCTACGACGTCCTCCTCGACGCCGCCGGGGCCGGCACCGCCCTCCTCCTTCTCCTCCCCCTCTCAAAAAAGTAAGTTCACTTTCGGGGTCAGGCCTAAAAGTAAACTTACTCAACAAAGCTTATGTAGTTTGGGAACAATTACCTTCCACCGTCCCCTATTCTGTCTCCCCGAAGGAGGCAGTTGGCCACGATGCTGGCTGCCGCCGCAATATCCTCCGTGTGCAGGTACCCCCCCGCCGCAGCATCGAAGAGGATATTGGCCGAGGGCGGAAATTCGTCATCGGCCAGCCACAGCTTGACGGTGACGGGAAAACGGGGAAACAGGTAAAAGGTGGCTCCCAGGTCGCAGCCTTCCACGGGGGTGCCCTGGTAGAGGGCAAAAACCCTTTGAATATCTGCGCTGGGTCTCGGCCCCAGCACCGCTGCCAGGCGGTCGATGGTCTTCTCCTTCAGATTGGGGAAGAAGACTTTTCCCCCGTCCAGCTCCCGGTAGCTGATGAGACGGCCCGTTAACGGACGGCCGTCCCCCCGGGCCAGGTAGTTGATGGCAATCAGATGCCAGTCCATGGACAGGGCCTTCCCGTCAGCAGCCCAGTACGCCTCACCGCCGGGATAGGTTATCCGGGCTTCCCTACCCATGCTGTCAAAGGCAAAGCAGCCCTCTTCAGTATGATAGGCAGTACCCGTATGGCTGGCGGCAAAGCAGGGGTCCTGCTGGCGGAATTTTTCCAGGGCCACTTCAAAGGCTTTGCGGTAGGCCGTCCTCCTGCCGCTTACCTCGCCACTCCCCGGTTTACGCATCTTCCTCATATGGCCCGGTGCCCCAGGCCCACAGCCACTTCATTGAGATGCAGCAAACCGATGGCGAAGAACACGGCTACCGCCACGTGATCACCGTGCCGGGCTATGCCCACCTTGCCTCCCACGTTCAGGCCCATGGCTTTGGGCATCACCTGGGCCAGGGCTTCCCGAGTCGCCCCCGCCACGCCCCCCTCAGACTGGTGGGTGGCAGAAATCACCCCTTCTCTTCGGGCGGCCACCACCGCCCGTTCCACCACCTTTTGCACCGCTGCCAGGAAATCACCGCCGTAGTCCACCGCTGTTGCCCTGATCCCCTCGGCGGCCAACTGCTCCTTCAAGGAGGCTTCCTCCTGGCGGCTGCCCGTCAAGGCCATACGGATGGCGGCCCCGGCCACCATCTTGCTGTTGTGGTTGAACTCCGTCATGGAAGTCACCCTCCTATTTTACGGCTGCTTTCAGCTTGCTCACCAGCAAGCCCGAGAGCATGGCATAATCTTCTGTCGGCAGGTAGGAGCCGGCAGCGGCATCGAAAAGGATGGTTCCCGATGCCGGGAATTCATCGTCCCCCCGCCAGAGGACAAACATCACGGGGACCCTGGGGAACACGGGAAGAACATAACTCAGGTCGCCGTAGGTGGACTTCTCTCCCCCCAGAATCCCGGCAGCCCGGGCAAAGGTTTCCGGCTGCCCGCCGAAAACCCGGGTAAAGGGCTTTACGGCCCTGTTTTGAAAGGGCATGATGTAAATCTGCCCCCCCGGCAGTTCCTTGAAGGAGATCCACTCCCCTTTCAGGGGCAAGCCGCTGGCATCCGCCAGGTAGTGGAGGTAGAGGATCTGAAATACAATATTGACCCCTTCCCCCTCCTCCCCCACCACTTCTCCCGCAGGGTAGCTGACCCGGTAGTTTTCATTGACGAAGGGAAGAAGAAAGGAATTATCTTCGGAGCTGTAGGTGACACCGCTTTTTTTGGACATATACTCCGGGTCGGCTGCAGCAAAGTGCTTCTGGGCCTT
>PWVN01000080.1 GCA_003561835.1 Syntrophomonadaceae bacterium | reverse complement strand
CGGGTACCTGGGAGGGTGCCACCCGGGGAACGGGGATCAAAGTTGGCCTCATACCGGGGACCGATGCCTTCTACCCGGAGACCGGGCGTATCCTGGCCCTGAAGGGGGCCGATGTGGTCTGCCACTGCGGCTGCCTTAAGGCCACGTTGGGGCCCTGGGTACCGGTCGCGGGGATGTGGCAGCAGGTTCAGCAGAACCAATTTTTCTGCGTCGAGAGCCAACTCCACGGGCGTATCGCCGGGGACACCTTCGGTGCCCCATCCGTGATTCACGGCCCCTGCGAGATGACCCCGGGGCAGACGGGTATCCTGGCCCGGGGAGAGAACCCGGGGGAGGCTGCGGCGGTGCAATTGGACCATGCTGAGCGCCTTAAGGTCATCAATAAATACTCGCTTTTGAAGCTCTTAAATCCTGTCGCCTACGGCCCCTTGCTGCCAGCGAAGGAGGAGGAGATACTGCCGTGATCAAAGAGAAGCTCTTTCTGCAGTATTTGAAATGGCAGGCCCGCCCCTCCCGCATCCGGCGACACCTGGAGGAGAAAGGATTGGTCGGCAGGAACAACTGCCGGGAAATAAACCCCAAAGCCGTCAAGGCCGGGGCCGTCCAGATGCGGCTCACTCTCTGTTCCTCACCACTGGAGTACGTGGACCTGATGTCCCGGTGGGCGGAGGAAGCGGCGGAGGCGGGGGTGCAGCTACTGGCCTTCCCGGAGAACAACTCCTTTCATATGCTGGGCCTCCTGCCCGGCTTTGGCGAGCAGGGCAGCGGGGCGGCGGCAGGGGAGGTGGGGGACGGCGGCGGCGAGGACGGCGCCAAGAAAGGCACCGAGCCCTCCCTCCCCCTGGCCCAGGTCTTCCGCTTTGTGGGGCCCGTCTTCAACGCGGTGGTCCACCAGACCTTCTCCTATCTGGCGGGGAAATTTGGCATGTACATTATGGCGGGAAGCTTCCTTCACCCCCAGGGGGAAAGGGTTACGAACCGCTCCCTCCTCTTCGGGCCCCGGGGGGAGTTGGTCGGCTTCCAGGACAAGGTTCACCTGATGCCCATGGAATACGCCGGGGGGTTGGCGGAAGGGGAATCTCTGGAGGTTTTTGCCACGCCCCTGGGAAAGCTGGCCATGCCCGTGTGCATGGATGCGTCCTATTTCGAAACCTTTCGCATCCTGCGGGGAGCGGGGGCGGACATCGTCATGATCCCCATCTTCAACCCGGAGCCCTACAATTTTTGGCTGGCCCTGCGGGGCATCTGGCCCCGGGTGCAGGAAAGCCTGGTGTACGGTATGAGGAGCGCCATGGTGGGGGAGGCCATGGGCTTCACCATCACGGGGCGGGCCGGAATCTTCGCCCCCCTGGAGCTCAGCCCCGGGGGAGACGGGGTTTTGGCCGAACTGGAAGACCCCCAGGGAGAGGGGTTGGCCACGGCAGCCCTGGACCTGCAGGCCTTGAAAAGGCTGCGGGCGGAGCATCCCTACCTGGAGGACAGGAACCCCGCCCTCATGAAACGATATTTTCCGGGCATCTACGAGGCGGTAAAAAGGTAGGGCAATCTGCTTTTTTAAAAAACGAAGAAGAAAGTTTACTCCGGGGCCTGACCCCGAAAGTAAACTTTCTTTGTTTTTTATGCGGTGTAAATCAAAAACTCAAGCTTGACTCGGTCCCGGCCTGATCCCGCCCGGCCTTTGAAGAAAGTGAATTTTTCAAGCCTGCCCCCGGAGGTTGACTTCCTCCTCCGGGTAGCGGTGGAAGACCAGGGCACCCAGGAGGATGAAGAAGGCGGCCACGGGTCCTGTCAGCTGGATGCCCAGGGGTTGGGCGGCCGTCTGGCCGAAATACTGCAGGAGGAAACCCGTCATCAGGGACGAAAGGCCCATATTCAGCTTCAGGACAAAGCCCTGGGCGCCGAAGTACATGGCTTCCCGGCGCTGGCCCGTCATGTGCTTCTCCAGGTCCGTCACCGCAGCCACGATGGCATCGGGGAGGACGAAGAGGCTGGCCAGGGGGATCCCCGCCAGGCCCATGAGGAGCATGCCGAAGTTGTAGGGGCTTAGGCCCAGCATGCCCTGGCCGAAGAAGTAAAAGCAGGGCAGCACCAGGACGAAGACATACATAAAGGCCAGCATGACCTTCTTGGGGCCAATCTTTTTTGCCAGGATGTTTACCACGGGGAAGGTCAGGGCTGCAGTGCCGAAGGCGACGGCGAAGAAGACGGCGGTGGCTTCGCTGTCCAACCCCAGGAGTACCGTCACGTAAAAGGGCAGGCCCAGGGTGACGATGTTAAACCCGAACCAGAAGGCCGTGTTCCCGATGAGGTAGATCAGGAAGGCCCGGTTTCTGAAGGTGGCGGCCACAGCTTCCATCAGGTTCAGGGTGGCAGGCTTGGCCTCCGCATAGTCCCTCTCCTTCACCAGGGTGGCCAGGTAGAGAAGGACGAGGCCCAGAAGGCCCAGGCTCCAGACCATCCCTTTGAACCCCAGGAGGCCGATGAGGATGCCGGAGCCCACCAGGGCAACCCCCACCCCCACCAGGGTGAAGACGGCCCGCAGGGTGGCCAGGTCCACTCGGTCCTTGCTGGTGCGGGCCAGTTCGGGCAGCAGGGCCAGGTAGGGGCAGACATACACGGTAAAGAGGAAGAAGTAGGCTCCCAGCATGATGGCCAAATAGGCGGTATTTAAAAGCCCGGCAACCGGCGCCGGCGGGTAAAACAGGAAGATGAAGACCAGGACGTAAAGGATTCCCCCTGCCAGGAGGAAGGGGGTGCGCCGGCCCAGGCGCCCCTTGAAGTTGTCGGACCACAGGGCGATCAGGGGATCGGCGACAGCATCCACCACCCGGCCGAAGAACATGATAAAACCGAAGGCGACGGGCTTCAAGAGGGGCTGTCCCGTTTCCGGGGTTACATAGTAAAACATGAGCCAGGTGATGACGATACGGTCGATCATGGCCCATCCTGCTGTCGACGAAGCGTAAAGGATTTTCCCTGATAGAGGCAACCGTTTTAACATGGCCATCTCCTCCTAATATTGCTTGTTTCTGTGGGGTTCCCCGTAGGCCTTCCACAAAGCGTAGGCCACAAATCCCGCCGCCGAGGCGAAGGCCAGGCCCGTGGAGGGGCGGCCCTCTTCTTTCGGATTGACGGTTTCGCAGCAGAACCCGTTGTCCATCCGGGCCTGCCGGAAGAATTCCCCCTTCCCCAGGTTCATGGCCAGGAGGTCGTTGGCCGCTCCCAGGGGCCAGGGGTTTGTGGCGTGGCGGGAAGCGGCCCCCCGGATGGGGCCGTCGGAATGGAAGTACGGGTTGTCGGGGGAGTTCACCCAGTG
>PWVN01000106.1 GCA_003561835.1 Syntrophomonadaceae bacterium | reverse complement strand
GTCTATGTGGACTGCAAACTCTGGAAGCCGGAGAGTTTCACCGAAAAGGTGGACCGCCCCGCCATCCAGAAGCTGGCGGGAGCCATGCTGGCCGACGGCGTTAAAAAAGGCCTGGTGGTTACCACGGCGTCCTTTTCGGAGGAAGCCCGCCGCTATGCGGCCAAACTTCCCAAAGATTACGAGATAAAACTCTTAGACGGCGACGAGCTCATGGAGAAGCTCTACCGGGTCCGGAAACTTCAGCTGGAACCCCTCCTGAAACCGGTGGAAGAGACCTCCTAAACCCCTTCAAGCAGTTCCTGCCGCAGCAGGTTCAGGGCCGCCGCCGCTGACCGTCCCTTGACGGCCTCCCGCTTTCCCGGGAAAAAGATTTCCCTGCTGCGGCAAAACCCCTCTCCGGCCAGGGCCAGGCAAACCAGGCCCACGGGCTTGGCGGCCGTCCCGCCGTCGGGGCCGGCCACGCCGGTAACCCCGATGCCGTAGTCAGCCCCCAAAAGCCTCCTGACCCCCGAGGCCATAGCCTCCGCCACGCCCCGGCTGACGGCCCCCTCCGCCTCCAGGAGGGCTTTTTCAACCCCCAATACCTTCTCCTTTACCTCATTGCTGTAGGCCGCCACGCCCCCCAGAAAATAGCGGGAGCTCCCCGGCACATTGGTAATCAGATCCGCCAGCCGGCCCCCGGTGCAGGATTCGGCCACCGCCAGGGTCATACCCCCTGCCGCCAGCAGGCGCCCCACCACCTTCTCCAGGGTGTCCTGGTCCCGGCCGTAGATGTAAGGGCCGAGACGGCGCCCCAGTTCCTCATCCACCCGGGAAATCAGGGCCCGGGTTTCCTCCTCTGAGCTCCCCTTGGCCGTGATGCGCAGGTGAACCTCAAAATTGTGGGCCAGGGGGGCCACGGTGGGGTTTTGCTGCTGCACCAGGTCCGCCACCTGCTCCTCCACCGCCGACTCCCCCATGCCGATGATCTTCACCACCCGGGAGCGGATGGTGACGCTGCCCGCCTTCTCCCTCAGGAGGGGGGACACCCGGTCCCGGAACATGGGGATAAGCTCCCGGGGCGGGCCCGGCAGCAGGATGACGGTCCAGGGTGCCTTTTCGATGTAGACCCCCGGGGCCGTCCCGTTGTCGTTGTACAGAAGCCGCGCCCCCCGGGGGATCAGGGCCTGCTTGACGTTCTGCGGCGGCATGGGCCGGTTCAGGGAAGCATAGAAGCCTTTCAGCTTCTCCAGCCAGGCCTGGTCCAGCTTGAGTTCCAGCCCCAGGGCCTCAGCCACCGTCTCCTTGGTCAGGTCATCGGCGGTGGGCCCCAGGCCGCCGGTAAAGATGATGAGCTCCGAGCGGGCCCGGGCGGCAGCAAAAGCCTCCTCGACCCGGTCCCTGTTGTCCCCCACCACCGTGTGGTAATAAACATCGATTCCCAGGGAGGCCAATTCCTCCGACAAAAACCGGGCATCGCTGTTGACGATCTGCCCCAGCAAAATCTCCGTACCCACCGCTATGACTTCCGCCCGCAATGCAAACGCCTCCCCAAACTCGTTCTGTTTTTATTGGCCTGTCCTTCAAGAACGCTATTATCATAACACAAAAAGCATGGACAGGAAATATGAACCTGGAGAGATTGGCTCTATGAAATAGCTTAAATATTTTTCGTTTTAGCGATAATGGCGGGAATTCTGGGAGCAAGGGAGAACTGATATAAAAAAGGGGAGGAAGTGCGATATGCCAACCATTCAATTTGACGGCCCCAAGATGAGCCGGGAGCAAAAAATGGACCTGGTTGCTTCGTTTACCGAAACCGCCTGCAGAGTAACGGGAATCGCCAAAGAGGCTTTTGTCGTCTACATTCGCGAAAATGAACCGGAAAATGTAGGGGTAGGCGGCGAATTGCTGACGGAGAGGAGGACGAGGGAAAAAAGCTCATAATTTTTCTTCTGCCGATCCGCTGCCACCAGGGAGAAGTACAGCAACTTTTCCCTTTTTATAGAGAGAAGCCTCACACTACAGCGTAGAGGGAGCAGCTGGAAGGAACCATTATCATAGCTTCATGGAGGAAAATGGGGATTTGATCCAAAGCTTCACCAACAGAAATCTTCCAGCCCGTAATGCGTGAGGAGTTTGTCTGCGAAAGCTGCACCTACGAAGCCGGCCCTACCAGGCCGCCACAGCACCGTCGGTCCGGGGGTCTGTCCCCCCGGCCAGCACCCCCTGGTCGTCCCGGAGGATGACCTGGCCCAGGCCGAAGGCCCCCGAATTGGAAGCCAGGGCCATGTCGTGGCCCTTTTTGGCCAGCTCCTGGGCGGTGTAGAGGGAGAAGTTCTCTTCCACCTCCACCGTCTTGCCCTCCACCCAGCGCCAGCGGGGGGCATCCAGGGCCGCCTGGGGGTTTAATCCGTAGTCGATCAGGTTCATGAGGAGCTGGACATGCCCCTGGGGCTGCATGAGCCCTCCCATGACGCCGAAGGGGCCCAGGGCCTTCCCCTGCCGGGTCAAGAACCCGGGAATGATGGTGTGGTAGGTCCGCTTCCCCGGGGCCAGGCAGTTGGCCTTCGCCGGGTTTAAGGAGAAGTGCCAACCCCGGTTCTGGAGGGCGATGCCCGTTTCCGGAACCACCAGGCCGGAACCGAAGCCCATATAGTTGCTCTGGATATAGGAGACCATACCCCCCTCGGCATCGGCGGCAGCCAGGTATACCGTGCCCCCGGGTTTGGGCCTGCCCGCCTCCGGCTCCAGAGCCCGCCTGCCGATGAGGCGGCGGCGCCGGGCCCCGTATTCGCCGGAGAGGAGGTCCTCAACCCTCACCTTCATGTGGCGGGGGTCAGTGATATAGGCAGCACCGTCCACAAAGGCCAGCTTCATGGCCTCCAGCTGCCGGTGGTAGGTCTCGATATCGTTTTCGTGAACTTCCATGTCCTTTAAAATGTTGAGAGCCATCAGGGCCACCAGGCCCTGGCCGTTGGGAGGGATCTCCCAGACGTCATACCCCCGGTAGTTGACGCTGATGGGTTGGACCCATTCCGGCTTGTAGGCCGCCAGGTCCTCCTGGCGCAGGTACCCCCCCGTTTTCCGGGAAAAGGAGTCGATCTTCTCCGCCAGGTCCCCCCGGTAGAAAGACTCGCCCCCCGTCTCGGCGATGGACCGGAGGGTACGGGCATGGCCCGGAGACCTCCACATCTGGCCGATGGCGGGAGGCTTCCCCCCCGGGGAAAAGGTGTCAAACCAGCCTTGAAACTCCTCGCCCTTGAGGTCCTCCCTGTAGACTTCATAGGCGCTCGCCCAGCGTCCCCCCAAATCCGGGGAGACGGGATATCCCTTCTCCGCATACTCCGCCGCCG